>NZ_RHQO01000100.1:0-14068 GCF_003935475.1 Pseudomonas sp. p99-361
CCATGTGAGAGTAGGTCATCGTCAAGATTCATTTCGCAAAACCCCTATCTGCGCATGCAGGTAGGGGTTTTGTCTTTAAGTAGGAACTACAGAGATTCGCAGGCACGTTCCAGTGACGGGCCAGCACACAGAATTTCTTGACGACCATAGAGCATTGGAACCACCTGATCCCATCCCGAACTCAGCAGTGAAACGATGCATCGCCGATGGTAGTGTGGGGTTTCCCCATGTGAGAGTAGGTCATCGTCAAGATTCAAACCCAAAGCCCCTGTCTGCAATGCAGACAGGGGCTTTGTCTTTTCAGGTACAGGGGCTGCGGTGAAAGTGCCAAACAGCCCTGGCCATCTGCCTAGAACTGATAACTCACTGTTGCACTCACATTGCGCTCTTCACCCATGTAGCAGTAGTTCAGGCTGGCACATGAAGTGATGTAGCTTTCATTGGTGAGGTTATTGGCGTTCAGGCGCACATCTACACCGGTCAGGCCGACCTTGCCCAGGTCATAGCCCACGGAAGCATCGAACAGCGTGTAGGAGGGCACCTTCATGCTGTTTTCCGCATCCACCCAGCTGTACCCCACATAACGAACGCCGCCGCCCAGCCGCAGGCCATCCAAGGCCCCTTGGTGGAAGTTGTAGTCAGCCCATAGCGAGAGCATCTGCTTTGGCGCCTGAGTCGGCGAGTTGCCCTTGTTGTCCAGGTTGCCCGACACCAGGCTCGGCATCGACCTGGAATACTCGATATCGGTAAAGGTGTAGCCACCCAGCAGCTTCAGGCTGTCGCTGAGCTGCACATGTGCCTCCAGCTCCAGGCCCTGCGAGCGCACTTGACCTACAGCGCGATAGAAGTCTTCGTTCGGTTGTTTCGACGCCAGGTTCTCTTGCTCGATGCGGAATACCGACGCGGTGAACAAATTGTCGCTGCCGCTGGGTTGATACTTGATGCCCGCCTCCCACTGAGTACCCTCGGTAGGTGCCAGAGGCCGGCCATCCTGATCGGAGACGGTATTCGGGTTGAATGACTCCGAGTAACTGACATAGGGCGCAATGCCATTTTCGAACAGGTAAAGCACGCCGGCACGCGTTGTGAACTTCGAGCGTTGGTCATTCACCTTGGTATCACTGTCACGGTTCTGTTCGGACACCTTCACCCAGTCCTGACGCAGCCCCAGGGAAAAGCGCCACTGATCAAGCTCCACCAGATCCTGCAGGTATACCCCCGTTTGCTGCAAACGGCGCTGATAGCGGTTTTCTCCCAGCAGCTGCAGGTTGCCATTACCGTACTGCGGGTTGCCGGCGTCCAACGGGTTTACGGTACCGTAACGCCATTCAACGTCAGCTTTGCGTCGCTGGTAGTCCGTGCCCATTAGCAGGGTGTGCTTGGCGGCGCCGGTGAAGAATTCTGCCTGCAGCATGTTATCGATGATGTACGAATGCAGCCGCTCGTCGCCGCCGGTGTAGGCGCGGTTCAGGATATTGCTATCGGCATCTGCCCAACCGGCGGAATAAACTTGGTCCATCGACACATCGGAATCCTGGTAACGGAAGTTCTGCCGAGCGGTGAAGATGTCATTGAAGCGGTGCTCGAACTGATAGCTGAACGACTGTTGCGTACGTTCGTAGCTGTCGATACCCGTTTCGCCTTCAAAGAAGTGATCGGAAAGGCGCAAGCCATTACGCGGGTGCAGCATGCCGTCTGCCGGGTTACCGCCGTGGTAGCCGCCGTTGGGGTCGTGCTGCAGATAGGCCTGCAAGGTCAGCGAAGTATCTTCGCTGAAGTCCACGCTGATCGCGGGAGCAATGGCGTAGCGTTCTTCCTTGTTGTGGTCGAACTGCGTGTCAGAGGCATCCGCCAGGCCCGTCAGGCGATAGGCGATACGCTGGTCTTCATCCGCTGGGCCGCTGAAATCGAAGCCCATGCCGCGCTGGCCCTGGGTGCCGACCGTAGCTTGTACCTGATGGTAGGCTGAAAACAGCGGTTTCTTGGTGGTCAACGCGACCAGCCCACCTGGTGAGCTGCGGCCGTACAGAACCGAGGACGGCCCCTTGAGGATGTCGATGCGCTCCAGGAAATACGGGTCCACCTGCATGGTGCTGTAGGTGCCGTTGTCGCCCATGGATTTGAGCCCGTCGACGTAGATGTTGTCTACCGAGCCGTCGTTGAAGCCGCGCATCGCCACATAGTCATAGCGGTGCGTGGCACCGTAGGGGTTGGTTAGCACCCCGGGTGTATAGCGCATGGCCTGGGCGACGGTCTGTGACCCTTGGTCGTCGATCTGCTGGCGGGTCACCACAGACACCGATTGCGATGTTTCCACAAGCGGCATGCTGGTCTTGGTCGCCACTTGGCTGTGGGTCGCGTTGTAGCCCTCGGTGCTACCCAGCGCATTACCCAGGCTGAAACCGCGGACGTCGGTGTCTGGTAACGACAACGCTGCGTCCAGCGGCTGCGCCTGCAACACGTAGCTGTGCCCCCCTTGGCTGACAGCGCGCAAACCACTGCCATTGAGGAGTTGGCGCAGAGCCTGTTCGGTGGCGTATTGCCCATTGAGGCCGCCGGACTGCAAACCGTTGGTGAGCTGCGGCGTGCTCGACAGTGTGATGCCGGCTTGGCGGGCGAACTGGCTGAGCACATCGTCCAGCTGGCCTGCGGGTATGGAATAGTGCTGGCTGACCTGGGCTGTTTCCGCCGCCATGGCGGCCAGTGGAATAGCACTCAGGCCCAGGGCCGTGCCAAGTACAGCTGCCCGCACTGCGTTGCGTAACAATGCTGAGTGCAAGACAGGTCGAAAACCATTCGCGTTGAGTGTGCATATGTGCACGGTGTCGTTAGACATGTTCAAGTCCGTAGGGATGTTGAGGGCGGAAGGTGTTGCTTGCTGTCCTAGCCGGACTGCCATTCAAAACCCGCCAAAATACCTGGCACCGCCCTACGGCCACACCTGCATGGGCCGCCTGATCAAGCCAGGCTTTCGACGCGTATCCACCAGCGTGTGCGTTGGCGCAGCCTCACTGGCAGCGTCTGGGGGAGTAGCTGCAGCAAAAGCTCCGGGTCTTCAAGGCGGAAGACCCCTGAGAGGCGCAAGCCGGCAACCGCTTCGCTGCAACCCAGGTAACCACGGCGATAGCGGCTGACCTGCGCGAGGAAGTCCGCCAGGCGCATGTCCCGGGTAACGATCAGCCCCTCGCTCCAGGCCATTGCGTCCATGTCCACGTGCTGCAGACGCTGCGCACCCTGTGCGTCCAGGCGCCAGTTCTGGCCGCTTTCGATCCACTGCAGCGGGCCGCTACCAGGCTGGTGGATCGCTACCCTGCCAGTGCCGACGCTGACGTGCGTACAGTCGCTGTCCTGGCGTACCACGAAGTGCCCGGCAAACCCTTCAAGCAAGGCATCGCGGCTTTGTACCAGCAGGGGGCGCTGCGCCGTGGTTGCCTGGCCGCAGGTAATCATCATTTCCCCCTGCTTCAGGCGAACCAGTCGCTGCTGCTCGTCGAAGGCCAGGTCCACGGCGCTGTCTGTATTGAGTTGCATCAGAGTGCCATCTGGCAGCGTGAAGCTGCGGCGTTCACCCATGCTCGTGGCGTAGTCGGCGGTCCAGTAGCTGAGCCCATCCAGGTCTCGGCCGAGCCATGCCGCGGCGCCGACCATGGCCGTGCCACCCAGCAGTTTCAGCGCCTGGCGACGGTGCAGCCGACGCTGGCTGGTTTCAAGGGTCTGCAAGGCCAAACCGGCACCGGGAATGCCGCGCAGGTCGAGATCCTGGTGCATCTGCATCACCCGTTGCCAGGCTTGCTCATGCTCTTGGCGGGCCGCGCGCCACTGCACGCATTGCTGTTGCAGGGCGGCATCATGCCCGTTCTCGCGTAGCCTCAACATCCAGTAAATGGCCTGCTTGACCGCTTGTGTTCCGGGTTGTGCAGCAGCCATGGCGTCAGCATTCATCCTGATAGCGCAGCACGTAGCAGTGGTAGAGCGCATCGGCGATGTAGCGCTCCACGGTACGCACGGAGATACCCATCTGGTCAGCGATGACCTGGTGCTTCAGCCCCTCGCACTGGGCTAGCAGGAAAGCCCGGCGCACTTTGGGTTTCAGGCCATCGAGCATGCGCGCGATGCGCTCCAGCAACTCCAGCAACAGTTCGCGGGTTTCAGCCGCAGGCGCCAATGCTTCTGGCAGATGGGACAAGGCCTCGAGGTACGCCTTGTGTAGCTCCTCGCGACGCCAATGATCGATCACCAGCCCGCGTGCAACTTTGCGCAGAAACGCACGTGGCGTGTTCAAGTGCAGTTGCTCACGGCGCTGTAACAGGCGAACGAAGGTGTCCTGGGCCAGGTCGGCAGCATCAGCGGCGTTGCCCAGCTGGCTGCGCAGCCAGGCATGCAGCCAGCCGTGGTGGTCACTGTAAAGCGTTTGCACGGAGTCGTCGCTGGGCATGGGCGAGGTATCAACAATGGACATTAATGATAATTAGTCTCATTGTTGGCGGCGGCGCCATAATTTGCAACCTGTGCGTTTTCCAGCGGCCCATTGGCGGACGCACACTAGTGTCGCGGTTGGCCATCCAGGTATTTGCGGATCACCCTTGCGCCGCTGTTCAGGTGTCGCTCCAGCACGGCAATGGCTTCTTCCACGTGCTTGTCACTGGCGGCGTTGACCAATGCGTTGTGATCATCCTGGGTGAGCTTGCCCAGCCCCATGGAGGAGAGGTGGAAGCGCAAAAAGCGTTCCTCCTCGTTGAGCTCGTCTTCGATCAGGCGTAGCAACTTCTTGTTTTTTGCCTTGCTGTACAAGGCCATGTGCAACAGACGGTTTAGCCGGCCGATTTCAGCGTGGCGGGTTTCATTCTCCAACTGCTGGATGTAGCCGCGTGCCTGGGCGATGTCGCTGGGCTCCAGCAACGGGATGGACTGGCGTAGCGCCTCGCTCTCAAGCAGTATGCGCAGCGCGTAGGTGTCTACCGCGTCCTCGCCGATCAAGGGCGCAACCACGGCGCCCTTGTGCATTTCCACTTTCAGCAGTGATTGCGCTTCCAGCTGGCGCAAGGCTTCGCGTACAGGCATGCGGCTCACCCCGAACAAGCTGGCCAGCTCTTGCTGGCGCACGGCGGTGCCGGGGGGCAAGCGACCGTCGAGAATGGCACTGCGCAGGCGTTCTTCGATCACGCCACGAGCCTGGTGCGGCAACAGTTGCTCGCTGGCCAACACATTGCTCAGTTTGAGTTTCTCGGCCACGTAAAGCCTGCCTTAACGATGACTAAAGTTGGATCCAATTACACTAGTAACTGCCTGTCAGGGTGTCAAACTCGGTCGATAGCGCCAGTAGCACCCCACAAGGCGCGGCTATGGTGGATGAAGTCGCCTGCCAAAGGAAGCAGCCCATAAAAGGATATAGTCATAAAGAGGGTGCAAGCTGACCAGCGGGTGGATGATTGCAGGGTGCCATTGTCTTTTGCCTTGGCAAGCCCCACCATCGCTGCTTTCGACTGGCCTGAACAGGGCTTCGCAGTGGCGATATCCTGGATGCTCAAACGCCTTGTGCGACCTGCCTTCCTTGCCGTGCTGCTGGGCGGTCTGCTGCTGGGCGGCTTGCACGCGGATTGGGACTTTTCCCAGATCAGCCGCAAGTCTCAGGCTTTGTATGGCCCGCTGGGCGCGGGGCAGGGTCGTATCGACGCCTGGCAGCGCCTGATGGCAACGCAGGCCCAAGGCAGCGAGCTGGAACGGTTGCAGGTGGTCAACCGCTTTTTCAACCAGCAACTGCGTTATGTCGAGGACATCGACCTGTGGCAGGAGGTCGATTACTGGGCCACACCGGTGCAGGCACTCATCAAAGGGGCCGGTGACTGCGAGGACTACGCCATAGCCAAGTATTTCAGCTTGCGGCGCATGGGTATTGCCAGCGAAAAGCTGCGTATCACCTACGTCAAGGCGTTGCGGCAGAACCGAGCGCACATGGTCCTGACCTATTATTCAAGCCCACAGGCCCAGCCATTGGTCCTCGATAGCCTGATGGACGCCATCAAACCTGCCAGCCAACGAACCGACCTGTTGCCGGTCTATGCCTTCAATGGCGAGGGGTTGTGGCTGACGGGGGCCGCAGGCAACAAAAAGGTCGGTGATACCAAGCGGCTTTCCCGCTGGCAGGATTTGCTGAAGAAAATGCAGGCCGAAGGCTTCCCGGCCGAACCGGTCTATTGAAGGAGCACAGATGTCACTGTTCAAACAATTGCTGTTGGCCATTTGCCTGTTCCTGGTGGTCGCCTTCAGTGGCAGTTTCATGGTCAGCCTGGAAAGCTCACGCAGCCAGTATGTCAACCAGCTGCGCTCGCATGCCCAGGATGCGGCGACCGCGCTGGCGCTGTCGCTAACGCCGAACATCGACGACCCGGCGATGGTCGAGCTGATGGTCAGTTCGATCTTCGACAGTGGTTACTACGCAAGCATCAAAGTTGTCGACTTGGGCTCAAATGCGGTCCTGGTGGAGCGCCACGCCGAGCCGGACCCCGGCGGCGTGCCACAGTGGTTCGTGCGCTTGATCGGCCTTGAAGCCGCAGGTGGCGATGCCATCGTCAGCCGCGGCTGGCAGCAGGCCGCGCGCGTCGAAGTGGTCAGCCATCCGATGTTCGCCATCGCCAAACTTTGGCAGAGCGCTCTGGGCAGCTTGGGTTGGCTGCTGTTGTGTGGTGCCGCCAGTGCCGTGCTCGGTGCCTTGTTATTGCGCCGCCAGCTGCGCCCGCTGGACTATATGGTCGAGCAGTCCCATGCCATTGCCCGCCGCGAATTCCTGAGCCTGCCAGAGCTGCCGCGTACCCCGGAGCTGCGCCGGGTCGTGCAGGCCATGAACCAGATGGTTGAAAAGCTCAAGGCGCTGTTTACCGAACAGGCCGAGCGCAGTGAGCGGCTTCGGGCAGAGTCCTACCAGGACAGCCTCACCGGGCTGTCCAACCGCCGTTATTTCGAGATGCAGCTGAACACCCGGGTCAGTAATCTGGAAGAGGCCCGCGCCGGCTACTTGCTGCTCTTGCGGGTACAAGGCCTGGCCGGTTTGAACGCCCGCCTGGGCGGTCAGCGCACCGACCAGTTGCTACAGGCGGTGGGGGAGCAGTTGCGCCGTACCTGTGCCAGTTTCCCGGAAACCAAAGACCTGATTTCCCGCAGCCGCGGCGGCGAGTTCGCCGTATTGGCGCCGAGCATGGTGCATGAAGAGGCGGTACAGCTTGCCCAGGCGCTGGAAGCGACCCTGCTCAGCCTGCATGAAACCGGCGCCAGTGATGTTCACCCGGTGGCCTGCATCGGCCTTGCACCCTATAGCCCTGGTGACGCGCCGCAGGCGCTGCTCAAGCTCGCCGACGAAGCCCTGGCCCGCGCCGAGAACCAGCCTACCCCTGGCTGGGTGTGCCTTGAACAAGGCGTTGCCGCCGTAGCGGCGGACAGCCAGCATGCGTGGCACGAGCGCCTGGACCAGGCTTTCAACAATGGCCGCTTCGAGTTGTTCTTCCAACCGGTGGTGGACACCGCCACAGCGCAACGGGTACTGCACCACAAGGTGATTTCGCGCTTGCAGGACGGGCAGGGCGAGGCCTTGCCCGCAGGGCGCTTCCTGCCTTGGCTGGAACGCTTTGGCTGGATGCCGCGCCTGGACGTACTGGTACTGGAGAAAGTACTGGCCCACCTGCGCGGGCACGATCAGGTGGTGGCGCTCAACCTCTCCGCAGCCACCCTTGGCGACGCCAAGGCGCTGCAGCGGGTCTTCGAGCTGCTAGGCCAGAACGCAGCATTGGGCCCGCGCCTGGTGTTCGAAATCGGCGAAGAGCAACTGCCTGATCAGGCCGCCCTGGAACAGCTCACCCGGCGGCTGCACGGGCTAGGCTTCGGCCTGGCGCTGCAGCGTTTCGGCGGGCGCTTCAGCATGATTGGCAACTTGGCCCATCTGGGCTTGGCCTACCTCAAGATCGACGGCAGCTACATCCGTAACATCGACCACGAGCAGCACAAGCGGCTGTTCATCGAAGCGATCCAGCGGGCCGCGCACAGCATTGACTTGCCATTGATCGCCGAACGGGTCGAGACCGAAGGGGAGCGCAAGGTACTGCAGGAGATGGGCGTAGGCGGAATACAGGGGCAGCTGGTTGGTGAGCCTGCGCCCTGGCGCTGATCGCATCAGGGAGGGAGCAGCCTGGTGTTGTGAAAGGGCCGCAGTGCGGCCCCTGTCGCGGCGCAAGGCCGCTCCTGTTGTCAGCCCCCACAGGCCTTGATCAGCGCTCGCGCAGTGCTTCCGAACGTGCCTTCATGATCGGCTTGAGCAGGTAGCTCATGATGGTCTTCTTGCCGGTCATGATATCCACCGTTGCCACCATGCCCGGGATGATCAGCAGGGGCTTCTCATCGGTGCCCAGGTGGCTGCGATCGGTGCGCAGCTTGATCAGGTAGTACGTGGTCTTCTTGTCTTCATCGGTGATGGTGTCGGCACCGATCTGCTCCAGCTTGGCCTTGAGCCCGCCATAGATGGTGTAGTCATAGGCTGTGAACTTGACTGTGGCTTCCTGCCCGGGGTGCAGGAATGCGATGTCCTTGGGCAGGATCTTCGCCTCGATCACCAGCGTGTCGTCCAGCGGTACCACTTCGATGATGTCGCTACCTGGCTGGATAACCCCACCAATGGTGTTCACCAGCAGCTGCTTGACGATACCTCGCACGGGCGAGGTCACCAGCGTACGGTTTACCCGGTCGTCCAGCGCTTTGCTGGTTGCGGTGGCCTTGTTCAGCTCGGTGCGCGCTTCGTTCAACTGGGTCAGCGCTTCACTGCGGAACTTGCCGCGGGTCTCTTCGATCTTGCTCTGCACCTCGCGGATGGCCGCCTCTGCGCGAGGAATGGCCAGTGCCGTGGAGTCCAGCTGACCACGGTTTTCCACTTCGGCACGGCGCAGGCGCAGCACCTCGACCTGGGAAATCGCGCCGGTGGCCACCAGCGGTTCAGACATGCTGATTTCCTTGCGCAGCAACTCCAGGCTGTTGGCGTACTGGGCACGCTTGGAGCTGTATTCGCGCAGTTCCTGCTGGCGCTGGACCAACTGCTGCTGCAAGCCGCCAATCTCGTCTTGCAGTTGCTGGCGCCGGCTCTGGTACAGCGACTCTTCGCTGGCAGCCTGGCTGGGTGCCGCCTTGCGCAAGGCTTCGTCGATTTTCAGTGGGCTGTCCTGCACCTCTGCACTCAGGCGCTCGACACGCAGGGCCATGGCCAGTCGGTCGGCCTCGGTTTCACCCACGTTGGAGGCGAAGCGGGTTTCATCCAGACGCAATAGCGGCTGGCCCACTTCGACAATCTGCCCTTCCTTGGCGAAGATCTCGGCGACGATGCCACCCTCCAGGTTCTGGATTTTCTGCACCTTGGACGACGGAATGGCCTTGCCTTCACCCCGGGTGACCTCGTCAATGGGGGCCACGCTGGCCCACACGATCAGGAACACGAAAAACAGGATGACGCCCCAGATAGTCAGCCGCACCACCCGTGGGGCATCCTCGATCAGGGCCTTGTTGACCTCTGGCAGCGGTTGGCCGCCCAGTGACTCGGAGCCTTTGAAATAGCGCCGCAAGCTATCCTTGAACTGCCCGATATCCAGCTTATGCAACACTGATCTGCCCCTTCTTCAGCGCGTCCATGACCGCGGCTTTCGGGCCGTCGGCGACAATCTGCCCGCGATCGATCACGATCAAGCGGTCTACCAGCGACAGCAGCGAGGCACGGTGGGTGACGAGCAGTACTGTCTTGCCTTCCACCACCGCCTGCAAACGTTGCTTGAGGCGCTCTTCACCGGTGTTGTCCATGGCACTGGTGGGTTCGTCCAGCAGCAGGATCTGCGGGTTGAGCAGCAGCGCACGGCCCAGGGCAACGTTCTGCCGCTGACCGCCGGACAAGTTCTGCCCGCGTTCGCCTACCTGCAGCTCATAGCCGTCCGGGTGCAGCCGGGCGAATTCATGTACGCCAGCCAGTTCAGCGGCCTGCAGGATCAGTTCGTCCTCGATGTAACGCGCACCGCTGACCAAGTTGTCACGCAGGGTGCCCGCCAGCAGTTGGATATCCTGCGGGACGTAGCCGACGTTATGGCGCAATTCGCTGACGTCGATCTGGCGGATGTCCACACCGTCCACCAGCAGCGACCCGCCGTCGGCCTCGTACAGGCCGACGATGAGCTTGGCCAGTGAGCTCTTGCCCGAACCACTGCGGCCGATGATGCCGACCTTCTCGCCGGGGCGTATGGTCAGGTTGATGTTCTTCAGCGCCATGTTCTGCTGGTTCGGGTAGGTGAAGTCGACCCCACGAAACTCCACGCTGCCCTGCAGTACCTTGCGGCTCAGTGGGCGCTCTTCGAAATTGCGCTCCTGCGGCAGCTCCATCATGTGGTCCGTGGAGACCATGGTCACCTTGGCTTGCTGGTATCGCGCGAGCAGGCCGTTGAGCTGGCCCAGCGGGCCCAGGGCACGGCCGCTGAGCATGTAGCACGCTACCAGGCCACCCATGCTGAGGTTGCCGTCGATGATCAGGTACACGCCGACGCAGATCATTGCCACGCCTGCCAACTGCTGTATCAGCAGGGTGATGTTCATCGCCAGGCTCGACAGCACCTTCACACGCAGCTCCAGACGGCTGAGGGTGCCAAGGGTCTGCTCCCACATGTACTGGCGTTCGCTTTCGGCATTGTTGACCTTGACCGCATCCAGGCCGGCCAATGTCTCGATCAGACTGGACTGGCGCTCAGAGGCTAGCGCCATGGTTCGCTCCATGGTTGCCATCAACGGCCGCTGCAGGGCATAGCCAATACCCAGGGCCAGGGGGAAGGCGATGATCGGAATCCATACGAGGTGCCCGCCAATGATGGCGATCACGATCAGGATCAGGATCGTGAAGGGCAGGTCGATCAGGCTGGTCAGGGTCAGCGAGGCAAGGAAGTCGCGTAGGCCCTGGAACTCGTGAATGTTCTGGGCAAAGCTGCCGACCCTCGCCGGCCGGTATTTCATCGACATGCCGACAATACGTTCAAACAGCGTTGCCGAGATGATCAGGTCGGTTTTCTTGCCGGCCAGGTCCAGGCACAGGCCGCGCAGGCCTTTGAGAATCAAATCGAAGATATAGGCGCCGGCGATACCGATGGCCAATACCCAGAGCGTCGAAGTAGCTTGGTTGGGTACCACCCTGTCATACACGTTCATCACGAACAGCGGGGCGGCAAGGGCAATCAGGTTGATCACCAGGCTGGCGGCGATGGCATCGATGTACAGCCACTTGCTGCGCAACAGCGTGTCGCGGAACCACGACTTCGCCCGCGGGATCAGGTTGCCGTGGTTGACGTCGAACTTGTGCTGCGGCTGTGCGAAGAACACACGGCCGCTGTAGTCGCCGAGCAGGGCTTCGCGGCTGACGTGCACCTCGCCGCCGTCGCTTTCGCTAAGCAACAGGCGGGCGGTATCTTCGTTCTCCCAGCCCAGCAGAACGGCGCTGCGGCCCTCCTTGAGCAGCAGCATGGCCGGCATGGCTATAGTCGGGATCTGCTCAAGTTTGCGCTGCAGCAGGCGCCCTTGCAGGCCGGCGCGGGCGGCGGCGCGGGGCAGCAGCTCGGGGCTCAGGCGCTGGGCGGGCAGCGGCAGGCCTGTGGTCAGCATCACCCGGCTGGCGGGTTTCTGGTGCAGGACACACAGGCTCAGCAGACTATCCAGCAACGGATCGTCATGCTGACTGCGTGGATCGTGGCTGAGTTGGACTCGACTGACTTCGGATTCCACGCGGCGCTCTCTTCATCCTTGTGGTGGGTGGGATAGGTGGGCTGCCGTTCAAGCTCGGCCGGCTCACCTTGGCATTCTAGGGTGCTGCCAGGCAGTACTGATGGCGGTGTGATACCGCAGGGCTCGGGCAGATGGCCATGGTCGCCTTGAATCGTTATTGAGTAAACAGTTCTGCGTGCTTCATTTCGACCAGATGATGCCGTGCAGTGAATGTTTCATATTCTGACTTGGCCCGTCGTGGTTTTGACGCCTGAATTCAGCATAGCTTGCCCTTTTTCATGGCATGTGGTCTTGGAAAACCAGTGTAGACATGGTCAGTAAGCAGGCGCTGTTTTATTGGCGTTTTCTCGTCGGTTGTTAGTCAAAATTCATCTATAAAAAGCAGCCTGCCAAAGCATCCGCGATCAATAATCGCAGCTGGGTTTCAATCCCTCCTGGCGCAGCACTTCTCGCCGATCGTTATCTCTTTGATTTGCATCAAGGCACGGCCCCTGACGGCGTGGCGCCAGCAGGTTGCGTGGTGGTCTGGCGACTCGGTTTTGCGAGGTTCGCGGCGTAGTTCGGCAAGGTTTATGCTTGCAAAGCGATAGCGCTGTCGAGTGATAGCAGGCGATCAGAATAATGGCGGCAGGTTGCTGCCTATCCAGCGGAAACCGGCCGTTGGCGCTGAAATAGTTAACCGTACTGCGCGCGAAACACCGGTTCGCTGACGTACGACATTTGTCCTGCGGATAGGCTTGGCTAAGGTACAAATATCAATGTGACATTACATTGCCGATTGTTTAGGATGGCCTGTATAAGGTCAATAGTTTGGCAGTTAAGTAATTCCAAACAGTTATAGACGGAATATTGACGTCAAAAAACGTCAAAGATCATCGACATAGTTCCGCCTGAAGTGGCCTGCAAGTGCCGCTCTGGCACGGAAGTACCCACCGGGTCACACGGAGAGTCCAATGAGCAGCGTTGTAGCCATCGTCAAAAGTATTGTCGGCCAGGTTATCGCGGTATCCCCAGAGGGCATCCGGCGTGTACTCATTGAAGGTGACCGTCTGTTGGCTGGTGAGGAAGTGCTCACTGGCCCTGGTGGCGCAGTTACCCTGGAACTGGCTGATGGCCGCCTGCTCGACCTTGGCCGTGACAGCCAGTGGAGCGCCGATACACCCGACAGCAGCACCGACCTTGCCCAGGCTACTGCCCAGGCAGCGCCTTCGGTAGAAGAGCTGCAGCAGGCGATTGCTGCGGGTGTCGACCCGACTACCGAGCTTGAAGCTACCGCTGCTGGTCCGTCGGCAGCGGGTGGTGGTGGCGCGGCGGGCGGCGGCCATAGCTTCGTAATGCTGGAAGAGACTGCGGGCCGGGTTGATCCGACCGTCGGTTTCCCCACCGAGGGTTTAAGCGCTGCAGCCGCGCTCAACAGCGTGCAGGTCGGTCAGCTGGGCACCAACAACAATCTGGTGACCCCACCGACCACCGACGCCAACGTTGCTACCGACCTTGTCCTCGGCGCCACCCCTTCCATCAGTGAAGCGGGTGGCGTCATCGTCTATACCGCCACCGTGGGTCAGGCGCCAACTACCAACCTGGTGATTACCCTGTCCAATGGTGCCGTGATCACCATACCGGCGGGGCAGACAAGCGGCAGTGTCAATGTCCAGGTACCGGCAAACGATACGCCTTACATTGATGGCGGGCAGATCTCGACGACCGTCACGGGGAGTACTGGCGGTGGCGGCCTGACCGTCACATTGCCGCAAACGCCGGCGGTCACCCAGGTGACTGATACCATCGACACCACCACCGCAACGCTTACGGCTTCGCCGAGTGTGACCGAGGGCGGCGTGATCACCTATACCGTGACCCTGAGCAACCCTGCTCAGACCCCGGTAACCGTGACCCTGTCCAACGGGCAGACTGTGACCGTTGAAGCGGGTAAGACTCAGGGCAGTGTCGATTTCCAGACCCCGGCCAACGACGTCTACAACAACGGCTCGACCATCAGCGTCACCATCGAAAACGCTACTGGCGGTAACTTCGAACAGCTGACCCCGAACCCGACTCCGGCTCAGACCACGATCAATGATTCGGTCGACACCACCACCGCAACCCTCACTGCATCGCCGAGCGTGACCGAAGGCGGCGTGATCACCTATACCGTGACCCTGAGCAACCCTGCTCAGACGCCGGTTACTGTGACCCTGTCCAACGGCCAGACTGTGACCGTTGAAGCTGGCAAGACCCAGGGCAGTGTCGATTTCCAGACCCCGGCCAACGACGTTTACAACAACGGCTC
>NZ_RHQO01000101.1:0-13159 GCF_003935475.1 Pseudomonas sp. p99-361
GCGGGCGGCGCTCAATCTCACAGGCACTGAAGATGCAGCGGCTACCCTTGCCAGGAACCATAGAATCTCCCACAGGTACGGCGCTGTTTCTGATCCTGCACCGTTGCTGTGGCAGCCTGGCTTGCCGGCGCTGGGCCGCTCAGCGGCCCCAGGGCTTGCAGTCAGACGCGGAACTGGCTGACCAGCGTCTGCAACTGCCCACCCAGGCGCGCCAGTTCGACGCTGGACGCTGCCGTTTCATTGCTGGCCGCCGCCGTCTGCTCAGACACATCGCGCACATTGAGGATGCTGCGGCTGATCTCCTCGGCCACCGCACTCTGCTGCTCTGCGGCCGCGGCAATTTGCTGGTTCATCGACTGAATGCCCGACACCGTGCTGGTAATGCTCTCCAGCGAGGCCCCGGCCTTGCGCGCCAGTTCTACGCTGCTGTCGGTCAGGGTGCGGCTGCCTTGCATGGCGCTGGCCACTTGCTGGGTACCCTGCTGCAGGCCAGCAATCAGCTCTTCGATTTCTTCGGTGGACTTTTGCGTACGCTGCGCCAGGCCGCGTACTTCATCGGCCACCACGGCGAAGCCGCGCCCGGCTTCACCCGCCCGCGCCGCCTCGATCGCCGCGTTCAGCGCCAGCAGGTTGGTCTGTTCTGCCACCGACTTGATCACGTCCATCACGCTGCCGATTTTCTGGCTTTCCTGTTGCAGCAGGCTCATGGCTTCAGTGGAGCGGTGCATGTCCTGGGCCAGGCGCTCGATCTGGCCGATCGCTTCACCGACCACACGGTCGCCGGCGCGGGCTTGCTCGTCGGCACCGGTGGCGGCGTGCGAAGCCTGTTCGGCATTGCGCGCCACTTCTTGCACGGTGGCGGCCATTTCGTGCATGGCGGTGGCCACCTGGTCGGTTTCGACCTTCTGGCTATTGGCCCCGGCACTGGTCTGTTCGGTCACTGCCGAGAGTTCTTCGGCAGCGCTGGCGATCTGGGTCACGCCGTCGCGGATGCCGCTGATCAGCTCGCGCAAGGTGGTACCCATGCGCGCGATGCCTTGCTGCAGCACGCCCAATTCGTCGCGGCGGGTGACGCGCAGTTGCTGGGTCAGGTCGCCACTGGCGATCTTTTCCACCGCCAGCAGCGTTTCGCGCAACGGGCGGGTGATCTGCCGGGTGATCAACACCGCCCCCAGCACGCCGACCAGCAATGCCAGCAGCGTAGCGATGGCCTGCAGGCTGCGGGCCTGGCTGCTTTCGACGTCGCGACGCTGCAGCTGGATCTGGTACAGCGCATCGCTGCGCTTGACGATATCGGCACCCTGTACGGTCATTTCCGCACGCGCGGTGGTGATGCTGGCGACCGCATCGCGGAACTGGCGTACGGCATCACGGTAGGCCCGTACCGCGCTTTCCAGTTGCTGCAGGCGTGTGCTATCACCCGGCATCTGGCCTTTGAGGTTGTCGACATTGGCCAGTGCCGCATCCAGCTGGCGCAGGGCGGCCTGCTCGTTGCTGGCACTGTTGTCGGCAATGTAGCCGCGCACGTCGATGCGCACCTGCAGCAACTGCTGGCGCGCCTGGCTGATCAGTTGGTACTGGGCCAGGCGCACGCTGTCGGCTTCCGGGCGGGCCATGACTTCCTGGCTGAGCAGGTCCATGGCCTGGTCGGCGCCGGCGGCCGAGCTGTCCATGGTGCTACGCGCTGCGCGCGTGGCGTCGTAGCCTTGGCGCATCTTGTTCAGCGACAGCTTGTAGGCGCTGATGGTTTCCCCCAGCTCACCCAGCAGCTTGACGTTCTCGGGGCTTTTGAAGGTACTGGCCAAGTAGGCCTGCTGCTTGCTGAAGGCGTTCAGCTTGGCCTGGGTGTTGGCGGCCGCGGCATCGTCGCCATTGGCGATCATGTACTGCAGGCGGGCCACGCGCAGGTCGGTCAGGTCTTTGTTCAACTGGCCGATGTCGCTCATCCAGTTGCTACGGTCGATCAGGCTGCCCAGGCTGGTCCAGCCAGTCAGGGCCAGCAGGCCGGTGAGGACAAGCACCAGGCCGAAGCCCAGGCCGAGTTTGAGGTTGACGCTGATGTTGGCAAACCAGCTGTTCATGCACGCACTCCAGAAATAGTTTTCGCTCTTTTGATGTTCGATCGCCAGGCGTTATTGTTCTGGATGCCCGCTGATTCATGCAGGGGTTATCGGCAATGCTGCGGGAAGCTGAAACGCTTTTTCAGCAAAAACAGCGTGCGGGTTTTTGTAGGCGCGGCCTTGCCGGTGCGCCGGACCGGTCGGAAAGGGCCGCGAAGCGGCCCCAGGGTTCCAGCGGTGACGCAGCAGCCTGTTGGCGAGGTGTCAGAGGCTGCGGGCACTGAAGGTGTCGCAGCGGTCCACTTCACCTTCGGCAAACCCGGTCTTGAACCAGCGTACGCGCTGGGCCGAGGTGCCATGGGTAAATGAGTCCGGCACCACACGGCCGCGCCCTTGCTGTTGCAGGCGGTCATCGCCAATGGCGTTGGCAGCGTTCAGCGCCTCCTCTACATCGCCCGGCTCCAGCCAGTTCAGGCGCTTCTGTGCCTGGTAGGCCCAGACACCCGCCAGGCAGTCCGCCTGCAGTTCCTGGCGTACCAGCAACCCATTGTCGCCCTCCATGCGCTGACCACTGCGGCGGGCGGCGTCGACCTTGGCCGAAACCCCCAGCAAGGTCTGTACGTGGTGGCCAATTTCGTGGGCGATGACGTAGGCCTGGGCAAAGTCGCCGGCCGCGGCGAAACGGGTTTCCATTTCGCGGAAGAACGACATGTCCAGGTACACGCGCTGGTCGGCCGGGCAATAGAACGGCCCCACGGCCGCAGAGGCAGCGCCGCAGGCCGAATTGACCTGGCCACTGAACAGCACCAGCTTGGGGTCACGGTACTGTTTGCCTGCTTCGGCGAACAATGCCTTCCAGGTGTCCTCGGTATCGCCCAGGATCGAGGCCACGAACTGGGCCTGTTCGTCGTTGGCCGGTGGCGCCTTGGCGCCAGCACCGCTTGGCGCGGTCTGGGTCTGCTGCTGCTCCACCTGGCCTGCCAACTGGCCGAGGATCTGCAGCGGGTCCTGCCCGGTCAACCAGCCGATGCCGACGATCAGCAGGATCGCCCCCAAGCCCAGGCCCTTGCCGCCGCCAAAGCGCATGCCGCCCCCACCGCCACCTTCGCCCCGGGCATCGACCACGTTGTCGCTGCGTCGGCCTTTTCGCCATTCCATGAGTGCTCTCCCGAGCGTGAAACAAGAAGTGAAAGATTAGTTCACGACAGCAGCCGGTGTCAGGTCGAGGTGGTTATGCATAACCAAATGGATATGTTTGAAGTGCCTCATTTCAATATTCACCGCGCGCGACATGCCGGAAACTGTATGTAGGAGCGGGCTTGCCCGCGAAGGGTTCAATAAGCCCGCCTGTGCATCTCCATAATTCCAAGAGAGGAAACCGGCATGCCCGCCCAGGACAACAGCCGCTTCGTGATCCGTGATCGCAACTGGCACCCCAAAGCCCTCACCCCCGACTACAAGACCTCCGTTGCCCGCTCGCCGCGCCAGGCGCTGGTCAGCATTCCGCAGTCGATCAGCGAAACCACCGGCCCGGATTTTTCCCACCTGGGCTTCGGTGCCCATGACCATGACCTGCTGCTGAATTTCAATAACGGTGGCCTGCCGATCGGTGAGCGCATCATCGTTGCCGGCCGCGTTGTGGACCAGTACGGCAAGCCTGTGCCCAATACCCTGGTGGAAATGTGGCAAGCCAACGCCGGTGGCCGCTACCGCCACAAGAACGACCGCTACCTGGCACCGCTGGACCCCAACTTCGGCGGTGTCGGCCGCTGCCTGACCGACCGTGACGGCTACTACAGCTTCCGCACCATCAAGCCGGGCCCGTACCCGTGGCGCAACGGCCCGAACGACTGGCGCCCGGCGCACATCCACTTCGCCATCAGCGGCCCGTCGATCGCCACCAAGCTGATCACCCAGCTGTATTTCGAAGGCGACCCGCTGATCCCGATGTGCCCGATCGTCAAGTCGATCGCCAACCCGCAAGCCGTACAGCAGTTGATTGCCAAGCTCGACATGAGCAACGCCAACCCGATGGACTGCCTGGCCTACCGCTTCGACATCGTGCTGCGCGGCCAGCGCAAGACCCACTTCGAAAACTGCTGAGGACCCCGCCATGCCAATCGAACTGCTGCCGGAAACCCCTTCGCAGACCGCCGGCCCCTACGTGCACATCGGCCTGGCCCTGGAAGCGGCCGGCAACCCTACCCGTGACCAGGAAATCTGGAACCGCCTGGCCAAGCCCGACGCCCCGGGTGAGCACATTCAGCTGATCGGCCATGTCTACGACGGCAACGGCCACCTGGTGCGCGACTCGTTCCTGGAAGTGTGGCAAGCCGATGCCAACGGCGAGTACCAGGATGCCTACAACCTGGAAAACGCGTTCAACAGCTTCGGCCGCACCGCCACCACCTTCGACGCCGGTGAGTGGACGCTGTACACGGTCAAGCCCGGTGTGGTGAACAATGCCGCTGGCGTACCGATGGCGCCGCACATCAACATCAGCCTGTTTGCCCGTGGCATCAACATCCACCTGCACACGCGCCTGTATTTCGATGATGAAGCGCCGCTCAATGCCAAGTGCCCGGTGCTCAACCTGATCGAGCAGCCGCAGCGCCGCGAGACGCTGATTGCCAAGCGCTGTGAAGTGGACGGGAAAACGGCGTATCGCTTTGATATCCGTATTCAGGGGGAAGGCGAGACGGTGTTCTTCGACTTTTGATGTAGACGTCGGGGCCGCCAAGCGGCCCCGATGCCTCAGCCTGCAACGGGTTTGAGGTCGAACGCACCGGCCTGATGTTGAAACAGCAGGCAATCGGCAGCCGCCGTGCAGCCACTTTCATGTATCAACCCGGCCGGCAGATTGTAATAGGCGCCTGCCGGATACTCGATGCGCTTGCCGTCGATCACCGCATAGAAGGTCCCCTTCAGGACGACCGTTGGCAGTGCCTGGCTGTGCTGGTGCAGGCCGTTGTCGGTGCCTCTGCTGAATTTCACATAGGCCGAGTAGGGCCCCTTGCCGAAGATATCGCCTTCAACATTGGCGAAGCTGACAGCGCCATTGGTATTGGGCACGGCCTGCCAGTTCAAGGCCGTGTGGTCGGTGACTGAAACGACTGGTTGTGCCGCGTTGGCGCCGACTGCCAAGGTGCCGAGTGCCAACGTTGTGATGAATGCCTGCACTGCTTTCATGCTGGAGTACCTTTGTTGAGTGATGATCAACAAAAGGCTACCTCACCGTTCAGGGCACAAATACGGGCAGAACCAGCCATGACTTGTGTCAATCACGCACAAATCAATATTCCCACCTCGCTTGTGAATAGTACGCCTGCACGTAATCCAGCAATGCTCGCACCTTGGGCGGCAGGTAGCGGCTCTGTGGATAAACCGCGTAAAGCGTGCGTGCTGGCAGTTTCCAGCCTTCCAGCACCGGTACCAGCCGCCCGTTCAGCAGGGCATCGTGGACGATGAAGCGGTCGAAGCTGGCGATTCCGAGGGCGCCTATGGCGGCAGCGCGCAGGGCCATCGGCGAATTCGCACTCAGGCGTCGGGGCATGAGGATGTCGCGCTGTTCGCCTTGGGTGTTGGTCAGTTGCAGGCGCTGTGGGTGCGGTAGCTGGCTATAGCCGAGCAGGGGGTGGCCAGTGAGTTCGTCGGGCGTAACCGGTGTGCCGTGTCGCTGCAGATAACCCGGGGCTGCTACCAGCAACACCTCGCTGCCCGTCAGCCGGCGCGCCACCAGGCTGGAGTTTGGTAACTGGTCGGTGACCCGCAAGCACACATCAATTTCCGCCTCGAGAAGGTCGACGAAGCGGTCGCTGCAGTGCAGCTCGATCTGCAACAGGGGATGGCGCTCGACGAAATCCGGTAGCCAGCGACCCAGCTCCAGTTCACCAAAGGCTGTGGCCACGCCCAGGCGCAAGGTGCCAGTGGGCTGTTGCTGATGCTCCGACAATTCCAGGCTCATCGCCTGCATCTGTTCGAGAATCTGCACGCAATGGCGATAGAACAATGCGCCGGCTTCGGTGAGGTGCAAGCGGCGCGTGGTTCGGGTGAGCAATTGCGCGCCGAGGTGGCGTTCAAGCTGCTTTACCTGGCGTGACAGGACGGTATGCGAGACCCCCACCTGACTGGCAGCGGCGCTGAAACTGCCGAGATCGACCACCCGGCGGAAAGACTGCATGGCACTGAACTGGTCCATAGGCATCACTCTCCTGGCAAGCTGCGCTGGGGCCAGCCAGGCCCCAGTGCAGCGCGGATCAGCGCCGGACCAGCAGCACGCCGCTTTCCATATGGTGCGTGTACGGGAATTGATCGAACAGCGCGCAGCGTTCGATACGGTGGGTATCTTGCAGCTGAGCGATGTTCTGCGCCAGCGTTTCCGGGTTGCACGAGATGTACAGGATCCGCTCGAAACGCCGGGTCAACTCGCAGGTATCCGGGTCCATACCCGCACGCGGCGGGTCGACGAACACCGTACCGAAGTCATAGGCTTTCAGGTCAATGCCTTCCAGCCGGCGGAACGGCCGCACCTCGTTCAGCGCCTGGGTCAGCTCTTCAGCCGACAAGCGCACCAGCCGCACGTTATTCACAGCGTTTTCGTCGAGGTTGCTCAACGCGGCATTGACCGACGTCTTGCTGATCTCGGTGGCCAGCACCTGGCGCACGCGGGTGGCCAGTGGCAGGGTGAAATTGCCGTTGCCGCAATACAGCTCCAGCAGGTCGTCCTCACGCTCGCCCATTGCCTCGAACGCCCAGCTCAGCATCTTCTGGTTCACGGCACCGTTAGGCTGGGTGAACGCGCCTTCTGGCTGGCGGTAGCTGAACACACGGCCAGCCACGTCGAGTTTTTCCACCGCGTAGTCGCGGCCGATCACCAGGCGCTTGCCTTTGGAGCGGCCAATCACGCTCACGCCCAGCGCCTCGGACAGCTGCCGTGCAGCCACTTCCCAGGCCTCATCCAGCGGGCGGTGGTAGCACAGGGTAATCATGGCGTCGCCAGCCAGGGTGGTAAGGAACTCCACTTGGAACAGGCGGTTGCCCAGTGCTTCGCTGGCCTGCCAGGCTGCCTTCAGGCGCGGCATCAGTTCATTGATGCGCAGGCTGGCAATCGGGAAGTCGTCGATCAGGATCGCCTTGTGCTTCTCGCCCGGGGCGAACATGGCGTAGTGGCGCTGGCCATCCTCGCGCCACAGGCGAAACTCCGCGCGCAGGCGGTAGTGCTCGCGTGGCGAGTCGAAAACAGCCGGCTCTGGTGCGCCGAAGGGTGCCAGCAGCTCGCGCAGCCGGGCGACCTTGGCGTCCAGCTGGGTGGCGTAGGAGGAGGGGTCGAAAGCAGCACTCATGCGTTGAACCAGCCCAGCTTGATGACGAACAGGATGGAAAGGATCACCAGCGCCGGGTTCAGGTCGCGGTAGCGGCCGGAAATCAGCTTGACTGCAGTCCAGGCGATGAAGCCGAAGGCAATACCGTTGGCAATCGAGTAGGTCAGCGGCATGGCCAGGGCAGTCACCACCACCGGTGCGGCTTCGGTAACGTCGTCCCAGTTTATCTCCGCCAGGCCCGAGGCCATCAGCACCGCAACGAACAGCAGCGCCGGGGCCGTGGCGAAGGCCGGCACGCTGCCGGCCAACGGTGCGAAGAACAGGGCCAGCAGGAACAGTACGGCGACCACGATGGCCGTCAGGCCGGTACGGCCACCGGCGCTGACGCCGGCAGCGGATTCGATGTAGCTGGTGGTGGTCGAGGTGCCCAGCAGCGAACCGGCCATGGCCGCGGTGCTGTCAGCGATCAGCGCACGGCCCATTTTCGGCATGTGGCCGTCCTTGCCCATCAGCCCGGCGCGCTTGGCCACGCCGATCAGGGTGCCGGAGTTGTCGAACAGATCGACGAACAGGAAGGCGAAGATCACGCTTACCAGGCCCACATCCAGCGCGCCGGCGATATCCAGCTGCAGGAAGGTCGGGGCCAGCGATGGCGGCATGGAGACGATGCCGCCGAACGGCGTCACGCCCATCACGATCGCCGCGACGGTCACCGCCAGGATGCCGATCAGCACGGCGCCGCGCACTTTCAGTGCTTCCAGGCCGACAATCAGGAAGAAGCCCAGCGTGGCGAGAATCGGGGCCGGTTGCTTGAGGTCACCCAAGCCCACCAGGGTTGCCGGGTTATCGACGACGATGCCGGCATTATGCAGGGCGATCAGCGCCAGGAACAGGCCGATACCGGCAGCAATCGCTGAGCGCAGCGGCAGTGGGATGCTGTTCACGATCCATTCACGGATACGGAAGATCGACAGCAGGAAGAACATCACTGCCGACAGGAACACTGCACCCAGTGCCACCTGCCAGGTGTGGCCCATGTGCAGCACCACGGTATAGGTGAAGAACGCGTTCAGGCCCATGCCCGGGGCCAGGGCGATCGGGTAGTTGGCGATCAGGCCCATGGTGGTGGAGCCGATGGCGGCTGCCAGGCAGGTGGCGACAAAAATCGCCCCCTTGTCCATGCCGGTCTCGCCGAGGATGCTCGGGTTGACGAACAGGATGTAGGCCATGGCCAGGAAGGTGGTGACGCCCGCAAGAATCTCGGTGCGCACGTTGGTGTTGTGTGCTTTTAGTTGAAACAGCCTTTCCAGCATTCCCGCTCCCAAGGCGCCCGGCGCCACGAATATATCGACCCCAACAGCAAAGCACAGACCGTACCGCTTGCCGTGGTTTTGTGTGGGGCGGAAAAAAGCCGCGCATCATACCAGCATGCTCGGCGGTGGCCTATGGCCGTTGGGGAATGGGTTCGCTGTAGCCTGTATTGGCCCTGTGGCCGGCAACCCATCAACCGCTGTGCAACCGATCCCGCTTGGCCAGTGTAGGGAACAGTTTTATCCACACCCCGGTCACCAGCAACGTGCCCACCCCACCCATCACCACTGCCGGCACTGTGCCAAACCAGTGCGCCGTCAACCCCGACTCGAACTCGCCGAGCTGATTTGAGGCACCAATGAACAGCCCGTTCACCGCGCTCACCCGCCCGCGCATCTCATCGGGCGTTTCCAGTTGCACGAACGAACTGCGGATGACCATGCTGATCATGTCTGCCGCGCCCAGTACCACCAGCACCGCCAGCGAAAACCAGAACGAGGTGGACAGGCCGAAGGCAATGGTGGCCACGCCAAAAATACCCACGGCGGTGAACATGGTCCGCCCGACATTGCGCTCGAACGGAAAACGCGCGAGCCACAGCGACATCAGCAACGCCCCCACCGCTGGCGCCGAGCGCAACAGGCCCAGGCCCAGCGGGCCAGTGAGCAGTATGTCCTTGGCGAACACCGGCAGCAGCGCCGTGGCACCGCCCAGCAGCACAGCGAACAGGTCCAGCGAAATGGCCCCAAGAATGTCCGGGCGGCTACGAATGAAGCGGATCCCTGCCAGCAGCGACTCGACGCTGGCACGCCCACGCTGGTTAACCTGGCCGCGTGCCTGCAGGCTCAGGGTCAGGATGCAGGCGATGGCGTACAGGGCCACCGTCGGGCCATACACCCAGATGCTGCCAAAGGCGTACAGAAAACCGCCCACCGCTGGGGCGACGATGGTCGCCGACTGGGTGGCCGAGGCCGAAGCGGCCACCGCCCGTGGGAACAGCCCTGGCGGTACCACGTTGGGTAGCAGCGCCTGGTTGGCTGGCATTTCGAACGAGCGCGTGGCGCCCAGCAGGAAGGCCAGGGCAAAAATCAGTTCCCGGGTAACGTTGTCGGTGGCGCTGCCCACGGCCAGCGCCAGGGCAATCAGCCCCTGCAGGCTCTGGCACAGCGCTGCGACTTTGCGCCTGTCATAGCGGTCGGCGACATGCCCGGTGTGCAGCATGAACAGCACCCGAGGGACGAATTCGACCAGGCCTACCAGGCCCAGGTCCAGAACATTGCCGGTCAATTGGTAGAGGTGCCAGCCAATGGCCACGGTGAGCATCTGGAAGCCACTGGCGGTGAATACACGGGCCAGCCAGAAGGCCAGAAACGGGCAGTGCTGGCGCAACAACTGCGGTGCGGAATCGGACATCGGAACCCTGGGGCCTCGGCGCAGTGGAGGGGGGCGCAGCGTATCATCTGTTTGTAACAAACAGTTACTGTTTGCCCGGGTCAGCACTTTTTCGCGCGTCATGAAAGCCGGTGGGGCAACCGGTCACGCGGCAATCCACCGCACGGCCCAACCGTGCATTCAGGACTATGCTTCCTAGCAGTCGTTGATCTGGATCAATCGTTCCAGAACTAACGAATGGGCCCAGTGGGCCGGAATCCCTGCGATCGAACAGAACAATTCCAACGCGCCGTACTCGACCCAGTGGGGGCAGTGGGCGACGGTGCCACGAGCCCGTACGCCGGATTATCTGAAGAGGAAGCACCATGTTCGGAATAGAAGCCTTAGAGCTCGCCCGAATGCAGTTCGCCTTTACCGTGTCGTTCCACATCCTGTTCCCAGCCATTACCATTGGCCTGGCCAGCTACCTGGCGGTGCTCGAAGGCCTGTGGTTGCGCACCCACAACCAGGTCTACCGCGACCTCTACCATTTCTGGTCGAAGATCTTCGCGGTGAACTTCGGCATGGGGGTGGTCTCGGGGTTGGTCATGGCTTACCAGTTCGGTACCAACTGGAGCCGCTTCTCCGACTTCGCCGGCGCGGTTACCGGCCCACTGCTCACCTACGAGGTGCTCACCGCCTTCTTCCTCGAAGCCGGTTTCCTCGGGGTCATGCTGTTCGGCTGGAATCGTGTGGGCAGAGGGCTGCACTTCTTCTCCACGCTGATGGTGGCACTGGGTACGCTGGTGTCCACGTTCTGGATCCTGGCCTCCAACAGCTGGATGCAAACCCCGCAAGGCCACGAGATCATCGATGGCCGGGTAGTGCCGGTAGACTGGCTGGCCGTGGTGTTCAATCCCTCGTTCCCGTACCGCCTGATGCACATGGCCACGGCTGCGTTCGTGTCCACCGCGTTCTTCGTCGGCGCCTCGGCGGCCTGGCACCTGCTGCGCGGGCGGGACAACCCGGCGGTGCGCAAGATGCTGTCGATGGCCATGTGGATGGCACTGATCGTCGCCCCGATCCAGGCGGTGATCGGCGACTTCCACGGCCTCAACACGCTCAAGCACCAACCGGTGAAGATCGCTGCGATCGAAGGCCACTGGGAGAACGTGCCCGGTGAGCCGACGCCGCTGATCCTTTTCGGCATTCCTGACATGCAGGCCGAAACCACCCGCTTCAAGCTTGAGATCCCGGCGCTTGGCAGCCTGATCCTGACCCACAGCCTGGACAAACAGGTGCCGGCGATGAAGGACTTCCCGCCAGAAGACCGGCCCAACTCGACCATTGTGTTCTGGTCGTTCCGCATCATGGTCGGCCTGGGCCTGCTGATGATCTTCGTTGGCCTGTGGAGCCTCTGGCTACGCAAGCGGGGCACGCTGTACACCTCGCGGCCGTTCCTGCACATGGCAGTGTGGATGGGGCCCTCCGGCCTGGTGGCGCTGCTGGCCGGGTGGTTCACCACTGAAATTGGCCGCCAGCCCTGGGTGGTTTACGGCCTGCTGCGCACCGCAGACGGGGTGTCCAACCACAGCTATGCGCAGCTTGGCTTTACCCTGGTGGCGTTCGTGGTGGTGTATTTCGCCCTGTTCGGCACCGGCCTTGGCTACATGCTGCGCTTGGTGCGCAAGGGCCCGCAGACCGGTGAGGGTGACGAAATCAACCCAGGTGGCCCCGGCACCAAACGCACCCCGGCGCGGCCGCTGTCCGCCGCCGATGATGGCCACGAGGCCAACACCGCCAGCCTGAACAAGGGGAACTGAGCCATGGGTATCGACCTTCCGCTGATCTGGGCGGTGATCATCATCTTCGGCGTGATGATGTACGTAGTGATGGATGGTTTCGACCTGGGCATCGGCATGCTTTTCCCGTTCGTGAAGGGCGAGCATGACCGTGATGTGATGATGAACACCGTCGCCCCGGTGTGGGACGGCAACGAAACCTGGCTGGTGCTCGGGGGGGCGGGGCTGTTCGGGGCCTTCCCGATGGCCTACTCGGTGGTGCTGGAAGCGTTGTACTTGCCATTGATCCTGATGCTGATCGGCTTGATCTTCCGGGGGGTGGCCTTTGAATTCCGCTTCAAGGCCACCGCCCGCAAGCGGCACATCTGGGACAAGGCATTCATCTGGGGTTCGCTGATCGCCACCTTCTTCCAGGGTGTGGCGCTGGGCGCGTTCCTGGAAGGGTTCAAGGTGGTCGACCGGCATTTTGCCGGGGGCACCCTCGACTGGTTGACCCCGTTCAGCCTGTTCTGCGGGGTGGGGCTGATCGTGGCCTACACGCTGCTGGGTTGCACCTGGTTGATCATGAAAACCGAAGGGCCGCTGCAGCAGAAAATGCACGAAATCGCCCGGCCTTTGGCGCTGGTGCTGCTGGTGGTGATCGGTATCGTCAGCCTGTGGACGCCGATTGCCTACCCGCAGATCGCCGACCGCTGGTTCAGCATGCCTAACCTGCTGTGGTTCATGCCGGTGCCGTTGCTGGTACTTGTGACGTTCTATGGCTTGCTCAAGGCCGTGGCCCGCAACGCGCACTACACGCCGTTCCTGCTCACGCTGGTGCTGATATTCCTTGGCTACAGCGGCTTGGGCATCAGCCTGTGGCCGAACATCATCCCGCCGTCGATCTCGATCTGGGATGCCGCAGCGCCAGCACAAAGCCAAGGCTTCATGCTGGTTGGCACCCTGTTCATCCTGCCGTTCATCCTCGGGTATACCTTCTGGAGCTACTACGTGTTCCGCGGCAAGGTGACCCATGACGACGGCTATCACTAGGAGGCCCGCATGATGACTGGCAAGCATGGCCTGGAAGAAAAGAAACCGTTGTGGCAGCGGCTGGGTTGGCTGGTGCTGATCTGGGCGTTGAGCGTGGCCGCACTGGGTGTGGCGGCCTGGGTGATGCGCTTGTTCATGGGGGCTGCTGGCCTGACCACCCATTGAGGTCAGCCTGCTTTGGCCCTATCGCCGGCAAGCCAGCTCCCACGGGGATCGCATCAGGGCTGACAGGTGTTTGCCACAAGGTATGCAGCGCCTGTTA
>NZ_RHQO01000102.1:0-12840 GCF_003935475.1 Pseudomonas sp. p99-361
GCGCGGGCGGCGCTCGCTCTAACAGGCGCTGCATACCTTGTGGCAAACACCTGTCAGCCCTGATGCGATCCCTGTGGGAGCTGGCTTGCCGGCGATTGGGCTGCAAAGCAGCCCCGGCTATCTCAAGTTGGAATGAGTTCGATCAGGCAGCACCGCCCCTGCACATCCAGCTCCAGCAACGCTTCGTTGCCCTCCAGCCGCAGGCAGTCATACAACCCCAGCCGTTGCGCCTCACGCCCAGCCAAGGCCACCTCGACCTGATTACAGGCCGCAAACAGCAACACCGTCGACGCCGAGGTGTACATTCGCTGGGTACCGTCCAGCCACTGCAACCGCGCCCGGTAACGCTGCGGCGCATAGATCAGGTTGAAATCGCGAATCGCCCCGCCCAGCAACCTGCAACTGACCTGGCTCTCGCCACTGAAGGCAAATGCGTCGCAGGCCAGCAATGGCCGGCTGGCCTGGCCGTCCACCACCAGGCGCATGCCGTCGCCCTGCAGCACAGTGATGATCCGCTGGTAACCGGCAAACGTGGAGAAGCCGCCCGAGTCCTCGATATCGGCGATCGACAGGCGCCAGCCGAAGCCGTCCAGGCCTTCGCCGCTGTCGCGGGTGATTTCTTCAGTGAAACCGCCACCGTTCTTCCATGGCATGCGCGGGTAATCCTGCGCGCGCAACACCTGCAACTGGCTCATTTGCTGAAACGCCCCTCCAGGCGATGACGGGATCCGGGGTGGATCAGCCGCGCGGCAGTCACCGGCTGGCGGCCCGACCAGGTGCGGCGCCGAATCAGCAGGCAAGGCTCGCCCCGCTCGATCTGCAACAGCCGGCATTCCTCCGGCTCGGCGAGGATCGCCTCGACCACGTGCTCGCCTTCGGTCAAGGGCGCCACCTGGGACAGGTAGGCGTAGGGCGTCTGCCGGGTGAAATCCTGCTTGAGGTAGTCGGGGGCGATCGCCGCATTGACGTAACGGTCCTCGATCTGCACCGGCACGCCGTTCTCGAAATGCACGATCAGCGAATGAAACACCCGCTGGCCCTCGCGCATGTCCAGGGCCAAGGCGCGCTCCGAGCCGGCCGCTTCCTCGGTGAGGGTGATGACCTGACACGTATGCTTGTGGCCACGGGCGGCAATTTCGTCGGCGATGTTGTTCACCTCGAACAGCGCCGACCGACCTTTGGGCTCAGCCACGAAGGTGCCCACCCCTTGCATGCGCACCAGCAGGCCTTCGGCCGTGAGTTCACGCAGGGCGCGATTGATGGTCATGCGGCTGAAGCCGAGCTCGTTGACCAGCTCGCTCTCCGAGGGGACCCGGTGATGCGGCGGCCAGCTGCCGTTGTCGATCTGCTGGACGATCATCTGTTTGACCCGCGCATACAGCGGCGCCGGGCCCTCGCCCATCTGGGCAACCAGCGCGGAGACAGGAGGTGTCGGCACGGCGTTGGATCCTTGTGCGAATTTAATGGGCGGTAGCTTGCCGCAGTTTACCCGGCAGGCAAACGCCTGTATATGTATATACAAGCTAACAATAACAGGATTCGCACCATGCCCGCCTACTTCGCCGAACGTGCCCTGCTGCCCAGCGGCTGGGCCCGCCATGTCCGCATCGAGGTCGCCGGCGATGGCTACGTGGCCAGTATCGAGCCTGGGGCTGCGCCTGAGGGGGCCGAACGGCTCGCCGGGCCCTTGGTCCCCGGCATGCCCAACCTGCACTCGCATGCCTTTCAGCGCGCCATGGCAGGGCTGGCCGAGGTTGCTGGCAACCCCAACGACAGCTTCTGGACCTGGCGCGACCTGATGTACCGGCTGGTCGGCCAGATCAGCCCAGAACAACTGCAGGTCATTGCCCGGCAGCTGTACATCGAGATGCTCAAGGCCGGCTACACCGCGGTAGCCGAGTTTCACTATGTGCACCATGACCAGGCCGGCAAGCCCTACGCCGACCCCGCCGAGTTATCCCGCCGCATCAGTGCGGCCGCCGCTGACAGTGGTATCGGCCTGACCTTGTTGCCGGTGCTGTACAGCCATGCCGGGTTCGGCGGCCTGGCGCCGAACCACGGCCAGCGGCGCTTCATCAATACCACCGACCAATACCTGCAACTGCAGGCGCAGCTGGCCCCCGCGCTGGCCACACAGCCCGCGCAGCGCCTGGGCCTGTGCTTCCACTCGCTACGGGCGGTGGCGCCGGTGCAGCTCGCCGAAGTGCTGGCGGCCAGCGACACGCAAGCACCGGTGCATATCCATATCGCCGAGCAGCAGAAGGAAGTCGACGACTGCCTGGCCTGGAGCGGCCTGCGGCCCCTGCAGTGGCTGTATGAGCATGTCGACGTCGACCGGCGCTGGTGCCTGGTACACGCCACCCACGCAGCTCCCGACGAGGTCGCAGCCATGGCCCGCAGCGGCGCGGTGGCAGGCCTGTGCCTGACCACTGAAGCCAACCTGGGCGACGGGATTTTCCCGGCCGTAGAGTTCCTGGCCCAGGGCGGGCGCATGGGCATTGGTTCAGACAGCCATGTATCGCTGAGCGTGGTCGAGGAATTACGCTGGCTGGAATATGGCCAGCGGCTGCGTGACCAGCGCCGCAACCGCCTGTATCGGGGTGATCAGCCAATGGTCGGGCGCACCCTGTATGACGCCGCGCTGGCGGGCGGCGCCCAGGCGCTGGGGCAGCCAATCGGCGCGCTGGCCGTGGGCAAACGTGCCGACTGGCTGGTGCTCGACGGGCAGGACCCTTACCTGGCGATTGCCGAGGATGATGCCATCCTCAACCGCTGGCTGTTTGCCGGCGGCGATCGCCAGGTGCGCGATGTGATGGTGAATGGGCAGTGGGTAGTGCGCCAGGGGCGGCATGCACAGGAGGAACAAAGCCGGGTGGCATTTGCCGGGGTACTGCGGCAGTTGCTGGGGTAATGCAGGGCCATCACCAAGCTTGAGAACTGTGTAGTACCTGTGGGAGATCACACAGCCCTACGGGCTGCGCTATCCAATTCGTAAGCGCGACGCGGCCTGTGTGGGAGCGGGCGTGCCCGCGAAAAATCCACCGCGGTGGCTGGCACCGGCTACGCCGGTGTTCGCGGGCATGCCCGCTCCCACAGGGCCCCTGCTAAATCAATAAGTTATGTAGTGTTCTATGAGAGATGACTTGCCGGCGATAAGGCCGGCAATGCTGCCATCAATGCATCTTGACGATCTGCTGGTCGGAAGCGCGCCAGATCAAGCGGCTGGTGTCATAGCCCTGCTGACGGGCCTTGGCCAGCAGGTTCTCGCGCTGCCAGGCCGGCAGGGTCGGCGTGCGTGACAGGATCCACAGGTACTTGCGGTCCGGGCTGCCGACGATAGCAGTGCGATAGTGTTCGTCAACGTACAGAATCCAGTATTCACCCCGCGCCACGCCCGGCACCAGCTTGGTGAACCAGTTATCGAACTCGACCCACAATTTATCGGTATGGCCCGGCTCCTGGATATTGGCATGCCCTTCGGCGCGCAACCATTCGTCACCCATGGTGCGGCAACGGTTGAGTACCCCGTAGCTGCCATCGGACTTGAGGTTGTAATGGGCCTCGGACTGTTCGCAGCCCTCCTGGAAGCGCATGGGCAGGCGTGCCAGCTCGTACCATTTGCCCTGGTAACGCTTGAGGTCTACGTTGCCGGCGGTTTTTGGCGCCAGCGGGTCATGCACAGAGCCTGCGCAACCGCCCAGCAGCACCGCCAGGCATACCGCCATCAGCAGGTACACACGCCTCATTTGAGGCCCTGCCCTGAGTACATCAACACTTTGTCAGCCGCATACTGCACGCTGATGAAGCTCTTCTCGTCCCCCCAGGTGCAGCTGCTCATGCCCAACGCGCCGGAACATTCGGTCGGCGTGCCGAGCAGCTGCTCGACCTCGGCCTTGCTCATACCGGCCTTGATCTTGGAATAGTTTTCCTGGTTGATCTTGCTGCAGGCAGTCAGCACGACGCACAGCGACAACAGGGCGAGGGAACGCAACGACATTGAAGGACACTCCTGGGAAGATGAGACAGGCGAGTGGCCTGCAGTGACCTTCGACGTGAAAATCCCTCCTTTGTTCCCTGCCCTGCCCCCTGTACCCCTACACCATTGGTCGGATGGCCACTACTGTGCGATTAATCACAAAGCATCAGTTAACGGCCAATAAAAAAGCCGCCCCTTGTAGGGGCGGCCTTGTGTGGCGATGGCCTGCGCAGCAGGGCCCTGCAATCTCAGAACCTGGACCCGGGCTCCAGCAGGAAGTCCATCTCTTCGCTGGTGCTCGGGCGATCCAGCACCAAGTTGCGGTGCGGGAAGCGACCGAACCGGGCGATCACCCGCTGGTGCTGCTCGGCGTAGTCGAGGAAGCCTTCGAACAACCGGCGGCTGGCCTCGGGCTGTTCGCCCAGCAGCACCTGAAAGCGCTCGACGCACAGGTTTTGCCAGTCCAGCACCTCGGCGTGCTCCAGCACCACCAGCACGAATACCCGCTGGATCGGCAGCAGCTGGTAGTCCCAGTACCTCTGCAGGCCCTGCATGGCCACCACCTGGGCACGCCGGTCACCCTCGAAGGCGCGCGGTGTGTCGCGGTAGATCATGCGTGGCAGCTGGTCGAGCAGCAGCAGCAGGCCCAACCAGCCCTGCGGGCTTTGCTGCCACTCGTCGAGCCCGCCGGCCAGGGCCTGCTCCACCAGTTCACCGAACTGCGCATGGGCCTCGGCATCGTGGTGCTTGCCGAACCACAGCGTGCTCTTCTCGTCAGCCACGGCCTGGGCACTGGTGCCCCAACCGAACCACCATTCCAACAACGGCTGCCAAGGTGCGAGCATGACTTACTCCTTGTGGTAGGCGGTAACGCGCTCGACCTCTTCTTTCGAGCCAAGAATGACCGACACACGCTGGTGCAGGCTTTCTGGCTTGATGTCGAGGATGCGATCGTAACCATTGGTAGAAGCGCCACCGGCCTGTTCGATGATGAACGACATCGGGTTGGCTTCGTACATCAGGCGCAGCTTGCCCGGCTTGCTTGGCTCGCGGGCGTCACGTGGGTACATGAACAGGCCGCCACGGGTCAGGATGCGGTGCACGTCGGCCACCATCGAGGCGATCCAGCGCATGTTGTAGTTCTTTTTCAGCGGGCCGGTCTCGCCTGCCAGCAACTCGCCGACGTAGCGCTGCACCGGGGCTTCCCAGTGACGCTGGTTGGACATGTTGATGGCGAACTCGGCGGTGGTTTCCGGCACGCGGATGTTCTCGTGGGTAAGCACGAAGCTGCCCAGCTCGCGGTCCAGGGTGAAGCCCTTCACGCCGTTGCCCAGGGTGAGGATGAGCATGGTCTGCGGGCCGTAGATGGCGTAGCCGGCAGCCACCTGCTGGGTGCCTGGCTGCAGGAAGGCGTTTTCGTTCAGGGTTTCGTTCTGGCTCAGGTACTCGTTAGGGCAACGCAGTACCGAGAAGATGGTGCCGACCGACACGTTGACGTCGATGTTCGACGAACCGTCCAGCGGGTCGAAGACCAGCAGGTAGGCGCCTTTGGGGTACTTGCCCGGAATCTGGTAGGCGTTGTCCATTTCTTCCGAGGCCATGCCGGCCAGGTGGCCGCCCCACTCGTTGGCCTCCAGCAGGATATCGTTGGAAATCACGTCCAGTTTCTTCTGGACTTCGCCCTGCACGTTTTCCGTGCCCATGCTGCCCAGCACACCGCCGAGGGCGCCCTTGGACACGTGATGGCTGATTTCCTTGCACGCACGCGCCACCACTTCGATCAGGAAGCGCAGATCGGCAGGGGTATTGTTGCTGCGGGTCTGCTCAATCAGATAGCGACTCAGGGTAACGCGGGACATGTATGGCTCCGAAAGGATGGGGGAGATGAAAAACCCCCGCAGTTTACAGGGAGAGTTGCAGGCTAGCGAGTGATGAGACTCGCCACGGCACTCTGACGGCACAATAGGTCGGTAGTTCAGCGTGTGCCAGGCCGGTGGTCGGCGCCCGCCTTCTTCACGAGCGTGCCCGTGAAGAAGGCGGTGCAGGCACCTTCAATCCAGCGCTTTCCAGATCTGCGTAGCATATTCGCGAATGGTCCGGTCCGACGAGAACCAGCCCATCCGCGCCGTGTTCAGCACCGCCATGCGCCACCATTGCTCCGGCGTGTGCCACAAGTCCTCGACGCGCTGCTGGGCATCCCAGTAGGCATCGAAATCGGCACATACCAGGAAGCGGTCATAGGCCACCAGCCCATCGATCAAGCCGGTGTAGCGCGAAGGGTCGTCCGGCGAGAACACACCGCTGCGAATCGCCTGCAGTACGTCGTTGAGGCGGTTGGACGCAGCAATCGCCGCCGTGGCGCCAAAATCACCCGCCCGCTTGCGCGCCTCGACCTGCTGGGCGGTCAGGCCGAATATGAACATGTTGTCGGCACCGACCTGCTCGCACATTTCCACGTTGGCCCCATCCAGGGTACCGATGGTCAGTGCGCCGTTAAGGCCGAACTTCATGTTGCTGGTACCCGAGGCTTCGTAACCGGCCGTGGAAATCTGCTCGGAGAGGTCCGCAGCCGGAATGATGCTCTCGGCCAGGCTGACGTTGTAGTTGGGCAGGAACACCACCTTCAACTGGCCACGCACGGTCGGGTCGTTGTTCACCACCCGGGCGATGTCGTTGGTCAGCTTGATGATCAGCTTGGCCTGGTGGTAGCTGGCCGCCGCCTTGCCGGCGAAAATCTTCACCCGCGGCACCCAATTGGTGCCAGGGTCGTTGCGCATGGCCTGGTACAGGGCCACGGTATGCAGCAGGTTGAGCAACTGGCGCTTGTACTCGTGAATACGCTTGACCTGCACGTCGAACAGCGCTTCGGGGTTGACCGTGACGCCAACGCGGTCCTGGATGATACTGGCCAGGGCACGCTTGCTGTGCAGGCGCTGAGCCGCGAACTGCTTGCGGAAACCCGCCTTGTCGGCGAACGGCACCAAACCGGCCAGGCGCCCCTCCGGGTCGTCCTTGAGCTCCGGCCCCAGCGCCTCCACCAGCATGTCGGTGAGTGGCGGGTTGGACTGGTACAACCAGCGGCGGAAGGTAATGCCGTTGGTCTTGTTGTTGATACGCTGCGGATACAACTTGTGCAGCTCGGCGAACACCGTGCTCTTCATCAGCTGGCTGTGCAACGCCGAAACGCCGTTGACGCTGTGCGAGCCGAGGAATGCCAGGTTGCCCATGCGAACTCGGCGGCCGTTGTCTTCCTCGATCAGCGACACCGCCCGCAGCACGTCGAAGTCGTGCAGGCCTTTGGCACGCAGGCTGTCGATATGGTACGCGTTGATCAGGTAGATGATCTGCATGTGCCGCGGCAGCATGCGCTCCATCAACGCCACCGGCCAGGTTTCCAGCGCTTCGGGCAACAGGGTGTGGTTGGTGTAGGCCAAGGTGCCGACGGTCAGCTCCCAGGCCTTGTCCCATGGGATTTCGTGCTGGTCCACCAGCAAGCGCATCAGCTCCGCCACGGCAATGGACGGGTGCGTGTCGTTGAGCTGGATGGCGGCCGCATCGGGCAGGTTGAGCAGCGAGGCATGCTGGTTCAGGTGGCGGCGCAGCAAGTCCTGCAGTGACGCCGATACGAAGAAATACTCCTGGCGCAGGCGCAGTTCCTGCCCGGCCTCGGTACTGTCCGCCGGGTACAGCACCCGCGAAATGCTCTCGGCACGTGCCACCTCGGCCACTGCGCCCAGGTGGTCACCGGCGTTGAAACGCTCCAGGTGCAGCTCTTCCAGCGCCCGTGCCCGCCACAGGCGCAGGGTGTTGACGCTCGAACCCCGCCAGCCGACCACCGGCGTGTCGTACGCTACCGCACGCACGGTCTCGCCAGGTGACCACACCTGGCGTTGGTTGCCATGGTTGTCGTGCACCGTTTCGACGCTACCGCCAAAGCTGATCGGGTAGATCACTTCGGCCCGCTCGAACTCCCACGGGTTGCCGAAGTCCAGCCAGTTCTCGGTCTGCTCCTGCTGCCAACCATCGACCAGTGCCTGGCGGAACAAGCCATGCTCGTAGCGGATACCGTAGCCATGGGCGGCAATGCCCAGGGTCGACATGCTTTCCATGAAGCAGGCGGCCAGACGCCCCAGGCCACCGTTGCCCAGTGCGGCATCGGGCTCCAGCAGGCGGATGCGCTCCAGGTCCACGTCCAGGTCTTGCAGGGCCTCTCGGGCAATGTCCAGCAAGCCCAGGTTGCTCAGGCTGTCGTAGAGCAGGCGGCCAATCAGAAACTCCAGGGAAAGGTAGTAGACCCGTTTCTGGCTACGCCGGTAGGCCTGGCGGGTGTGGTCCATCCAGTGGTCGACCATGTGATCGCGCGCGGCCAGGGCGATGGCTTCGAACCAGTCATGGTCGAAGGCGTGCTCCGGGTCCTTGCCAACCGCATAGGTCAGCTTGTTCAGTACGGCAGCGCGAAAATCCGCGACTTCGGCGTCACGAGCTTCAGGTTCCTGGGACATGGGGCATCCTCGGGCAAGTTGACGAAAGCGGAGGGAGAGTGTTCAGACTAGACCCTTCGACAGGGAGAGACAGTTACGGTTCGCAGTTTTCATGCCGACTTGGTGATTCCGGCAAAAGGTTGTTCATAAATTGAACAATTCCGGTATCATCGCGCGCCCCAAGACCGTGATCCGCCCCTTATAAAGATGAAAACGACCCTGATCGCCGCAGCCGAAGTCGACCGCCTGGAGACCTGGCAGCGCTACACCAGCAACATGTGCCATGGCTGCCATTCGACCTGCTGCACCCTGCCGGTGGAGGTGAAGATCAAGGATCTGATCCGCATCGGCGTAGTCGACGAATTCGAGAAAGACGAACCGCCGAAGAACGTGGCCAAGCGTTTGCAGAAAGAAGGCATCATCGAGCGCTTCAACCAGAAGTCAGGCATCTTCACCCTGACCCGGATGAGCAACGACGACTGCATGTATCTGGATCGCAAAAGCCGCCTGTGCACCATTTATGACAAGCGCCCGGACACCTGCCGCAACCACCCCAAGGTTGGCCCGCGGCCGGGGTATTGTGCGTACAAGCCCAAGGTGGTCGGGCGCTAAGCGTTAGCCGTCAAGGGCCTCTTCGCGGGCTTGCCCGCGAATAGGGCCAACGCAAATTCTGCAAGCATAAAAAAACGCCACCGGCCTTTCGACCGGGGGCGCTTTTATTCAGCCTGAGCTAACTCAGTTCTTGGCTTTCTTGGCAGCGCGGGTACGCTCGCCTTCGTCCAGGATCTTCTTGCGCAGACGGATCGACTTAGGCGTGACTTCGCACAGCTCGTCGTCCTGGATGAATTCCAGAGCCTGTTCCAGGGTGTGGCGAACTGGCGGTACCAGGGCGATGACTTCGTCTTTGCCCGAAGCACGCATGTTGTCCAGCTTCTTGCCCTTGGTCGGGTTCACGCCCAGGTCGTTGTCACGGCTGTTCAGGCCGATGATCTGACCGTTGTAGATCTCCTGGCCGTGTTCAACGAACAGCTTGCCGCGAGCCTGCAGGGTTTCCAGCGAGTAGGTCAGTGCCTTGCCGGTTTCGACCGACACCAGAACACCGTTCAGGCGGCCAGACATCTGGCCCGACTTCATGGTGTCGTAGCGGTCGAAGATCGAGGTCAGGATGCCTGCACCGTTGGTCAGGGTCAGGAACTGGTTACGGAAGCCGATCAGACCACGGGCTGGAATGTTGTATTCCAGGCGAACACGGCCCTTGCCATCCGGCACCATGTTGGTCAGGTCACCCTTACGCAGGCCCATCTCTTCCATGACCTTGCCCTGGGATTCTTCAGGGATGTCGATGGTGACGTTCTCGAACGGTTCCTGCTTCACGCCGTCGACTTCGCGGATGATCACTTCAGGGCGGCCAACAGCCATCTCGAAGCCTTCACGACGCATGGTTTCGATCAGTACCGACAGGTGCAGCTCGCCACGGCCCGATACCTTGAACTTGTCAGGGGAATCGGTTTCCTGAACGCGCAGGGCCACGTTGTACAGCAGCTCCTTGTCCAGACGGTCCTTGATGTTGCGGCTGGTCACGAACTTGCCTTCTTTACCGCAGAATGGCGAGTCGTTGACCTGGAAGGTCATGGAAACGGTTGGCTCGTCAACGGTCAGCGGCTTCATCGCCTCTACCGCGTCCGGGGCGCACAGGGTGTCGGAGATGAACAGCTCGTCGAAACCGCTGATGCAGACGATGTCGCCAGCCTGGGCTTCTTCGACGTCTACGCGGTGCAGGCCGTGGTGGCCCATCAGTTTCAGGATACGGCCGTTACGCTTCTTGCCGTTGGTGTCGATGGCGACAACCGGGGTGTTCGGCTTGACGCGACCACGGGCGATACGACCAACGCCGATAACACCGAGGAAGCTGTTGTAGTCCAGTGCGGAGATCTGCATCTGGAACGGGCCGTCACGGTCAACAGACGGTGCTGGTACGTTGTCGACGATCGACTGGTACAGCGCAGTCATGTCTTCGCCCATGGCGGTGTGGTCCAGACCGGCGATGCCGTTCAGGGCCGAGGCGTAGACGACTTTGAAGTCCAGCTGTTCATCGGTGGCACCGAGGTTGTCGAACAGGTCGAAGATCTGGTCCAGAACCCAGTCCGGACGCGCGCCCGGGCGGTCGACCTTGTTGATCACGACGATTGGCTTGAGGCCAGCTTCGAAGGCCTTCTTGGTCACGAAGCGGGTTTGCGGCATCGGGCCGTCCTGGGCGTCGACCAGCAGCAGCACCGAGTCGACCATCGACATTACACGCTCGACCTCGCCACCGAAGTCGGCGTGGCCGGGGGTGTCGACGATGTTGATGTGGTAGCCGTTCCAGTTGATGGCGGTGTTCTTCGCCAGAATGGTAATACCGCGCTCTTTTTCCTGGTCGTTGGAGTCCATGACGCGCTCGTCGTTGAGCTCGTTACGCTCCAGGGTGCCGGACTGACGCAGGAGTTTGTCGACCAGGGTGGTTTTACCATGGTCAACGTGGGCGATGATGGCGATGTTACGCAGATTTTCGATCACAAGTGTATCTCGATCAGAGGATTCGGTTGCCGCCCAGTGTAGGCGGCGAATATGTACTGTTTAAGGCTCAGCGGGCCCGGCGGTCGGGAGGGCGATGGCGGATACTGCCGCCATACAGCCCCGGCGTCTTATGTCGGACGATAAACACGCACATTGGCATGTCCCTCACTGAGCAGGTGGTGTGCGTGCAAACGGCTCATCACACCCTTGTCGCAATACAGCAAGTACTGGCGCGTGGGGTCCAGGTGCTTGAACTTGCTGTTGATGGCATAGAACGGCATGGCCTGGACCTCGATACCTTCCAGTACCAGAGGCTGATCTTCCTGGGCGTCGGGGTGACGAATGTCGATGACGATCTGGCCTGGCAGCGCCTCGGCCACTTCCTCGATTTCGATGTCCTTGCCCAATTCATCGATCACGTGGTCGATGGAAATGAACTTGGCGCGCTCCAGGGCGCGCTCCAGCACGGCCATGTCGAACTGCTTTTCTTCGTGCTCCATGCGGTGGCGCTTGGCATGGGTGGTCGGGTTCACCGAGATCACGCCACAGTATTCCGGCATGTGCTTGGCGAAGTCGGCGGTGCCGATTTCGGTGGCCTGGTCGATGATGTCCTGCTTGTGCGTGGCCAGCAGCGGGCGCAGCACCAGCTTGTCGGTGGCCGAGTCGATGATCGACAGGTTCGGCAAGGTCTGGCTCGATACCTGGGAAATCGCCTCGCCGGTCACCAATGCGTCGATCTGCAGGCGGTCGGCCATATGCGCGGCGCCGCGCAGCATCATGCGCTTGAGGGTCACGCCCATGTAGCTGTTGTCGACCTTGTTGAGGATTTCGCCAACCACTTCCTCGAACGGCACGCTGATGAACAGCACGCGCTGGCTGCTGCCGTACTTCTTCCACAGGTAGTGGGCCACTTCCATCACGCCCAGCTCGTGGGCACGGCCGCCGAGGTTGAAGAAGCAGAAGTGGGTCATCAGGCCACGGCGCATCATCTGGTAGGCCGCCACGGTGGAGTCGAAGCCACCGGACATCAGCACCAGGGTCTGCTCCAGCGCACCAAGCGGGTAACCGCCAATGCCATTGTGCTGGTTGTGGATCACGTACAGGCGCTGGTTGCGGATTTCGATGCGCACCATCACCTCGGGGTTCTTCAGCGCGATGCCGGCAGCGCCGCACTGCTGGCGCAGCTGGCTGCCGACGTAACGGTCGACGTCCATCGAGGTGAAGTCATGGTGACCACCGCGCTTGCAGCGCACGGCGAAGTGCTTGCCGGCCAGCAGGTGGCCAAAATGGTGCTTGCACTTGGCGACGATATCGTCGAAATCACCCAGCGGGTATTCCTCTACCTGCAGGAAATGGGTAATACCCGGGGTGCAGGTGAGGCGCTCGATCATCTCGCGCTGGACTTTCTCGTCTTCGACGCGGGTAACCACTTCGAGGTTGTCCCACACACCATCCACCGCAAGCTCAGGGTCGAGGTCCTTGAGCACGTTGCGGATATTCTTGCCGAGCTGGCGGATGAAGCGCTTGCGCACCGGCCGGCTCTTGATGGTGATTTCTGGGAAGACTTTGACGATGAGTTTCATTGGTTAACAGCGCGCGCAGGGCCTGCCGAAAATGAGGGGCGCGAATTATATCGGAAATTGCTCAGGATTTGACCAACTTTTGATCAGAAGCTTTGAGATAAATGTCAGCGCAGGATTTTTTGGTGCCCGTGAGACCGAGCGCCGCCCGCGCGGCGCATCGCGAGCTACGCTCGCTCCTACGTTTGTTTCGGGCCAGTAACCCCTGTGCCAGGTGCGCGCGACCGCCTTGTTTGTACCGCGCGAT
>NZ_RHQO01000103.1:0-12561 GCF_003935475.1 Pseudomonas sp. p99-361
AATTGGCCCGAAACAAACGTAGGAGCGAGCGCAGCTCGCGATTGCGCCGCGCGGGCGGCGCTCGCTCTAACAGGCGCGGCAAACACCTGTCAGCCCTAAGGCGATCCCTGTGGGAGCTGGCTTGCCAGCGATAGGGCCAGCACTGCCACAGCAGATTCACCACACAATCGCTTTATCACGACAAATGGCCACAGGGCAGTTATTTCAACGCCTGCAGCGCGCTAAGCCGCTGTTTTCTCTCGCCAAATTTGCACTCCCCCAGTGATTAACGCTGGCCAAATGCCGCCTCAAATGGGAACCTTTAGGGCCCTGGAGACGTCCACTCCCCTGCAACCCGCTTCGGTTGAGGGCTGGTTTCATCAGCATTTTCGGGCCCGACGGGGTTCGGCTCATGGCCAGATCGCAGCCTTCGGTTTGCATCTGGCTGCTACTCGCGAACACACCACCCGCCGCCACCCCTGGCCGGCAACCAAGAAGTGTGCTCGCCGACAACACAAGGAGTCTGCCTGTGGCTAAACGCTACGGTAAAGGGCTGTTGGGATGGGCCGCCGTGCTCGTCATCCTGGCCCTGCTGGTCCACTGGATCGGCATCGACACGATCGCGCGGTATCGCGACGATCTTGGGTTCTACCTGCAAGCGCACCTGGTACTGGTGCTGGCTTCGATGGCGGCGGCACTGGCCGTGGGCATCCCCGCCGGCATTGCGCTCAGTCGGCCGCACCGGGTCGACAAAGCCGAGCGCTTCATGCAGTTCTTCAACGTTGGCAATACCATCCCCCCCCTGGCCGTTCTGGCCATCGCCCTGAGTATCCTGGGCATCGGCGCCGGGCCGGCGATCTTCGCACTGTTCCTCGCCTCCCTCCTGCCCATCGTGCGCAACACCTACGAAGGCCTGAAAAACGTCCCCGCCTCGCTCAAGGAAGCCGCCACGGGCATTGGCATGACCCCACGCCAGCAACTGTGGCAGGTCGAGCTGCCCAACGCCGTGCCAATCATTGTCGGCGGTGTTCGCGTGGCCCTGGCTTTGAACGTGGGCACCGCACCGCTGGCATTCTTGATTGGCGCCAATAGCCTGGGCAGCCTGATCTTCCCCGGCATCGCCCTGAACAACCAGCCCCAGCTGCTGCTGGGGGCCGCCTGTACCGCACTGCTGGCCCTGCTACTGGACGCGGCGGTGAGTTTCTCCAGCAAGCGCTGGCTGGAACGTGGCCTGGCCCACTAAGGATAGGGAACGCATGAAGAAAACAATCGCCTTGCTGCTGGGCGCGGCCCTGCTGTTCGCAGGATTTGCCCAGGCAGCGGAAACGCCCCAGATCCGCATCGGCGCGCGGGTGTTCACCGAACAGACCGTACTGGCCGAAATCACCGCGCAGTACCTGCGTGCCAACGGTTTCGACGTGCGCGTCACCACCGGCCTGGGTAGCAACATCGCGCGCCAGGCCCAGGAAACCGGCCAGCTCGACCTGATGTGGGAATACACCGGCGTATCGCTGGTGTCGTACAACCACATCGAAGAACGCATGCCCAGCGCCGAAGCCACCTACGCCAAGGTCAAGGCGCTGGACGCGAAAAAGGGCCTGGTCTGGCTGACCCCGTCGAAGTTCAGCAACACCTACGCCTTGGGCCTGCCCAAGCAAGTGGCCGAGGCCTATCCGCAGGTCAACAGCATCAGCGACCTTAACCAGGTACTGCGTGACGAAAGCGAGCGCAAGCACCTGGTGGCACTGGACACCGAGTTCGCCAACCGCCCCGATGGCCTGGTCGGCCTGAAAGCGATGTACGACCTGCAACTGGGCCGCGCCAACATCCGCCAGATGGACGCGGGCCTGGTCTACACCGCCATGCGTAACAACCAGGTGTTCGCCGGCCTGGTGTACACCACCGATGGCCGCCTGAGTGCCTTCAACCTGAAGCTGCTGGAAGACGACAAGCGCTACTTCCCTGACTACACGGCCGCGCCGGTGGTGCGCAAGGCCGTGCTCGACGCCAACCCGCAGCTGGCGGGGCTGCTCAAACCGCTGGCCGAGCAACTGGACGATGAAACCATGCGCCAGCTCAACGCCAAGGTCGATGTCGAGCACCAGAACCCGACCGCCGTGGCCGCCGCCTTCCTGCGCGATCACCCATTGACCAGCGAGGGCCAGCCATGAACCTGATCGATACTTTCAACCACCTCGACTGGGCCCAGGTACTGAACCTGACCGGCCAACACATCATGCTGGTCGGTGTGGCCGTGGGCCTGGCGATTCTGGTGGGCGTGCCGCTGGGCATCCTCATGACCCGCTTCCCGGCCCTGGCCGGCCCGCTGCAGGCCAGCGCCACGGTACTGCTGACCATCCCGTCGATTGCCCTGTTCGGCCTGTTGCTGCCGCTTTACTCCAAATTCGGCCAAGGCCTCGGGCCGCTACCGGCGATTACCGCCGTGTTCCTTTATTCGCTGTTGCCGATCATGCGCAACACCTACCTGGCCCTGACCAATGTCGAACCCGGCATCCGCGAAGCCGCGCGCGGCATCGGCATGACCTTCGGCCAGCGCCTGCGCATGGTCGAGCTGCCCATCGCCGTGCCGGTGATCCTCGCCGGCGTGCGTACCGCCGTGGTGATGAACATCGGCGTCATGACCATTGCCGCCACCATCGGCGCCGGCGGCCTTGGCGTGCTGATCCTGACCTCCATCAGCCGCAGCGACATGTCGATGCTGCTGGTCGGCGCGGTACTGGTCAGCCTGCTGGCCATCCTCGCCGACCTGCTGCTGCAAACCCTGCAACGTGCCCTGACTCCAGAAGGACTGCGCTCATGATCGAACTGAAGAACCTCAGCAAAACCTTCAACGTCAACGGCAAGGAGGTCAAAGCCGTCGACGCGGTAAGCCTCACCGTCAACGAAGGGGAAATCTGCGTGTTCCTCGGCCCATCGGGCTGCGGCAAAAGCACCACGCTGAAAATGATCAACCGCCTGATCACGCCAACCTCGGGCCAGGTGTTCATCAATGGCGAGGACACCACCGGGCTGGACGAAGTGACCCTGCGCCGCCACATCGGTTACGTGATCCAGCAGATCGGCCTGTTCCCCAACATGACCATCGAAGAGAACATCACCGTGGTGCCGCGCCTGCTCGGCTGGGACAAGCAGAAATGCCACGAGCGTGCCCGCGAACTGATGCACATGATCAAGCTCGAGCCCAAACAGTACCTGCAACGCTACCCGCGCGAGCTTTCCGGTGGCCAGCAGCAGCGTATCGGCGTGATCCGCGCGTTGGCGGCCGATGCGCCGGTGCTGTTGATGGACGAACCGTTCGGCGCGGTCGACCCGATCAACCGTGAAATGATCCAGAACGAGTTCTTCGAAATGCAACGGGCGCTGAACAAGACCGTGATCATGGTCAGCCACGACATCGACGAAGCGATCAAGCTTGGCGACAAGATTGCCATCTTCCGGGCCGGCAAGTTGCTGCAGCTGGACCACCCGGACACCCTGCTGGCGCACCCGGCAGACGAGTTCGTGAGCAACTTCGTAGGCCAGGACAGCACCCTCAAGCGCCTGCTGCTGGTGCGCGCCGAAGATGCGGCAGACAACGCCCCGGCGGTCAGCCCGGAAACGCCGGTAAGCGATGCGCTGGAACTGCTCGACGAACACGACCGCCGCTACGTGGTGGTCACCGACGCGCAGAACAAGGCCCTGGGCTATGTACGCCGGCGGGACATGCACCGCCAGCAGGGCACCTGTGGCGACTTCCTGCGTCCGTTCAATGCCACCGCCTCGCACGACGAGCACCTGCGCATCCTGCTGTCGCGCATGTACGAGTTCAACCGGGCGTGGTTGCCGGTGCTGGATGCCGAGCAGGTGTTCCTCGGCGAGGTGACACAGGAGTCGATTGCGGCGTACCTGAGTTCCGGCCGCTCGCGCGGCGCCAAGACCAGCATCGTCTCCCCGGCGGAGGCGGTGGCATCGTGATGAGCGCTGCCTACTGATGCGCAGCTAGGTGCGGATACGGGTTTCACGCACCAGAAGCGTCGCATCCGTCGGTCGGTAACAAAAAATTTATGCGCGATTTTCGGTACGTGGGTACCAGAAAAGCGTGGCCATAAATATGAACACCTCTGGTGCCATCGGGTATCGGGCTGCTGCCACAGGGTGGGTCAAAACCCTGTAGCAGCGGCTTCAACCGCACATGAGCCGACGTGGTCCATTCCACAATTTTTTACGCTTGAAACACCACCGGGAACATCAGCCGGTCATATGAGTCGTTTATTCAAACGACAGGTGGCCGATCAACGCCGATCACGCCAGGATTGCCTGTTGATTCTGCATTCTTCACGCCCTAAAGTGCGCGCCGAACGTCCATGCTGGAAACGATCCATCCGGCTCAAGTACTGAGTAGGCGAACCAAAGTGGGGATACGGAGGACGTTCAGTTTGCAGCCACTTAATCTTTCAGTTTGCCCATGGAGTCCCTGAGCATGTCGATCCAGGTCGAAGACTATTTCGCGCGTGATACCTTCCAGAAAATGAAGGCGTTCGCCGACAAGCAGGAAACCCCGTTCGTACTCATCGATACCCAGATGATCAGCCAGGCTTACGACGACCTGCGCGCGGGTTTCGAATTCGCCAAGGTCTACTATGCGGTGAAGGCCAACCCGGCTGTCGAGATCATCGACCTGCTCAAGGAGAAAGGTTCGAGCTTCGACATCGCCTCGATCTACGAGCTGGACAAGGTGTTGGGCCGCGGCGTCAGCGCTGACCGCATCAGCTATGGCAACACCATCAAGAAGTCCAAAGACATCCGCTACTTCTACGAGAAGGGCGTGCGCCTGTATGCCACCGACTCCGAAGCCGACCTGCGCAACATCGCCAAGGCCGCCCCGGGCTCGAAAGTGTACGTGCGCATCCTCACCGAAGGCTCGACCACTGCCGACTGGCCGCTGTCGCGCAAATTCGGCTGCCAGACCGACATGGCCATGGACCTGCTGATCCTGGCCCGCGACCTGGGCCTGGTGCCCTACGGCATCTCCTTCCACGTCGGTTCGCAACAGCGCGACATCAGCGTGTGGGACGCCGCCATCGCCAAGGTCAAGGTGATCTTCGAGCGCCTGAAGGAAGAAGACGGCATCGAACTGAAGCTGATCAACATGGGCGGTGGCTTCCCGGCCAACTACATCACCCGTACCAACAGCCTGGAAACCTACGCCGAAGAAATCATTCGCTTCCTCAAGGAAGACTTCGGTGACGAGCTGCCGGAAATCATCCTCGAACCTGGCCGTTCGCTGATCGCCAACGCCGGCATCCTGGTCAGCGAAGTGGTGCTGGTTGCACGCAAGTCGCGTACCGCCGTCGAGCGCTGGATCTACACCGACGTGGGCAAGTTCTCCGGCCTGATCGAAACCATGGACGAAGCCATCAAGTTCCCGATCTGGACCGAGAAGAAAGGCGAAACCGAAGAAGTGGTCATCGCCGGCCCTACCTGCGACAGCGCCGACATCATGTACGAGAACTACAAGTACGGCCTGCCGCTGAACCTGGCCATTGGTGACCGCCTGTACTGGCTGTCGACCGGTGCCTACACCACCAGCTACAGCGCAGTGGAATTCAACGGCTTCCCGCCGCTGAAGGCCTACTACCTGTAATGCACAACGGGGCCGCGAGGCCCCGTTTTCATGTGTGCAGATGCCGAGATCAGCGCTGTCGAGGTGGGAGCCGGCTTGCCGGCGATTGGGCCAGCACAGGCAACTTCAAGCTTCGCGCCGTTCGATTTCCTCGGCATAGCGCGCGGCAAACGCCATGAGCACCGGCCCCGCGCCCTGCAGGGTCACCAGCGCCGCACGCAGAAAGTTCAGGTTACCCTCGACCCGCGCACGCTCCAGCCAAGGCGCAGCCTCGGCCACCTGGCCACGCTCGACCAGCACCAGCCCCAGGCTGAACATGCCGCGAAAATCCCCTGCCTCGGCCGACCGGCGATACCAGCGCACCGCACGCGCGGGGCTGGGCGCGGTGGCAATGCCCTGCTCCAGATAGCGCCCGTACAGGTTCATCGACTTGGCATGCCCCTGCTGTGCGGCCTTCTCGTAGCACATCAGCGCCTGCGCCTGGTTGGCCGGCACACCACGCCCGGTCGCCAGCAGGTTACCCAGGTTGTACAGCCCCCAGGCAAGCCCGGCATCGGCGGCGCGGGCATAGTGCACGGCGGCTTGAGCCAGGTTTACCGCACCGCCCCAGCCATGCTCCAGGCAACGCCCGAGCATGTTATGCGCCATGGCGTTGCCAGCTTGCGCGGCAATGGCAAACCAGCGCCGGGCAACCTCGGCGTCGGCTTCTATCCCGCGCCCATCGAGCAGGATCTGCCCCAGCAGCAACTGCGCTTCGACCACGCCCTGCCCCGCCGCTGCCAGGATGGCCTGGGCCGCCTTGCCCGGGCTTTGCTCAAGCATGGCCCGCAACCCGGCCACGTCCAGCACTTCCTCACGCCGCAACTGATAGCCCACGGTCAGACCTCGGCCCAGCGGCGCAGCAGGTTGTGGTAGGTGCCCGTCAGTTGCAGCAGCGCAGGGTGTTCTGGCACATCGGCCGTCAGTTGCTGGATGGCATTGTCCATTTCGAACAGCAGCGCGCGCTGGCTGTCCTCACGCACCAGGCTCTGGGTCCAGAAAAAGGCGGCATAGCGCTGCCCGCGGGTGACCGGGTTGACCTTGTGCAGGCTGGTGCCGGGGTACAGCACCAGGTCACCGGCCGCCAGCTTGACCTGCTGCTCACCATAGGTGTCCTGAATGACCAGTTCCCCCCCGTCGTAGCTGCCCGGGTCACTGAGAAACAGCGTGGACGACAGGTCGGTACGCACGCGCTCCGGGCTGCCCTTGGGCTGGCGCAGGGCATTGTCGATGTGAAAGCCGAAATTGCCGCCCTCGCGGTAGCAATTGATCAGTGGCGGGAACACCTTGTGCGGCAACGCTGCCGACAGGAAGCGCGGGGTCTTCCACAGGCGGTCGATCAGCGCGGTGCCGATTTCCTTGGCCAGCGGGTGCCCTTCTGGCAGTTGCAGGTTGTGCTTGGCCTTGGCCGACTGGTGGCCGGCAGTCACCTTGCCATCGGCCCAGTCAGCCTGCTCCAGGGCCTCGCGAATACGGGCCAGTTCGTCAGCGGCGAACAGGCCTGGGATGTGCAGCAGCATGGCAAGGTTACCGTCGGGAACTGTAAAGGCCCAATGATATTGATTCCCTTTTGCGCTACACAAGCCTTTTCGCCGCTTACGACGTTTCAGCCGATTGGAAACTTAAGGGCAAATTGTAAAGATTGTAAATTCTTCACGAATGGTAACGAATCTCAATTGTTAGTCACAATCGCTTACATTAGTATCCGCCGCCTCACCACCTTGGGGAAGGTTTCCAGCAATGCGCCAGTCCGTACCATCTGCAGTAAGCTCACCGCGTCTGATCGTTAGCGCCATAGGCATCGCGCTTGGCGCATCGTCGGCCTACGCCGCCGACCCGGCTGCCAGCAGTGCCATCACCCTGGATGCCACCAGCGTGAACGGCAAGGCTGAGCAGGCCAGCAGCGACTACAAAACCGAGCGCGCTGCTTCGCAGAAGTACACTGCACCGTTGGTGGACACCCCGCGCTCGGTCACGGTGATCCCGCAACAGGTGATCAAGGATACCAACGCCCTGACCCTGCAAGACGCGCTGCGCACCGTGCCAGGCATTACCTTCGGCGCCGGCGAAGGTGGCAACCCGCAAGGCGACCGCCCGTTCATTCGCGGCTTCGACGCCCAGGGCGACACCTACCTGGACGGCGTGCGCGACACTGGCGCACAAACCCGCGAAATCTTCGCCATCGAGTCGGTTGAAGTGGCCAAGGGCCCGAACTCCGCCGTAGGTGGCCGCGGGGCAGCGGGCGGTACCATCAACCTGGTGAGCAAGCGCGCGCACCTGGGCAACTCGCTGGACGGTGCCTGGACCTGGGGCAGCGACCAGACCCAACGCTATACCTTCGACGGTAACTACCAATTCAGCGATACCGTGGCCGGCCGCCTGAACCTGATGACCCATGAAAGCAACGTTGCCGGCCGCGACAAGGTGAACTACGACCGCTGGGGCATCGCCCCGTCGCTGGCCTTCGGCCTGGGCACGCCGACCCGCGTCAACCTCGACTACTACCACCTGGAAAGCGACGACCTGCCGGATTCGGGCATCCCGTACAGCATCCCGTTGGCTGGCAGCGCTGCCCGTACTTCGGCCCACCCGAGCAAGCCGGATGATGGCGGCGACAGCGACAACTTCTATGGCCTGAGCGGTCGCGACTTCCGCAAGAGCCGGGTAGATATCGCCACCTTCGCCATCGAACACGACCTGACCGACGCGCTGACCGTGAAGAACACCCTGCGCCACGGCAACAGCATGCAGGACTACATCCTCACCCAACCGGACGACAGCAAGGGCAACGTCAACAACGGCAGCGTTTGGCGCCGGGCCAACACCCGCGTTGGCAACACCGCCACCACCACCAACCAGACCGACCTGTTTGGCGAGTTCTACCTGGGCGGCATGAAGAACAGCTTCTCCACCGGCATCGAGCTGAGCCGCGAAGAAAGCGACCGCTCCAGCTACACCGTCAACACCAACACCCGGCTGAACGCATCCGTGTGCAACCCCGGGCTGATCGGCGCCAACAGCGGCTACAACTGCACCTCGCTGAGCAACCCGAACCCGGATGACCCGTGGAACGGCAGTATCGCCCGCAACTACGCCGGCACCGATACCAAGAGCGACACCCGCGCCCTGTATGTATTCAACACCCTTGAGTTGTCGCCTGCATGGCTGGTGAACATGGGCCTGCGTTACGACCACTTCGATACGCAGTACCGCACCTATGACGCTGCTGGCGCCACCGTGGTCAATGCCAAGGGCGTAGCCGCCAAAGGCAAGGATACCAGCGAGTTCGTCACCGGCCAGCTGGGCCTGGTATGGAAACCGGCCGACAACGGCAGCGTCTACGTGTCCTACGCCACCTCTGCTACCCCACCGGGGGCAATGCTGGGCGAAGGCATGGAGGCCAACCCACTGGGCAACACCACCGATCGTGCCGGCAACCTGTTGAGCAGCGACATGGAGCCGGAAGAGACCACCAACTACGAAATCGGTACCAAATGGGACCTGCTCGACCAACGCCTGTCGCTGACCGCCGCGCTGTTCCGCACCGAGAAGGAAAACGCGCGCGTTCAGGTCGATACCACAAGCTACGAGAACGTCGGCGAAACCCGCGTGCAGGGTATCGAACTGTCGGCCAGCGGCAAGATCACCGCCAAGTGGCAAGTGTTCGCTGGCTACACCTACATGCAGGCCCGCCAGATCGACGGCGGCCCGCTGGGCAAGGCCAACGACGGCAACCAGTTGCCGAACACCCCGAACAACAGCGCCAGCGTGTGGACCACCTACGCGATTACACCAAAGCTGACCGTGGGCGGCGGTGCGTTCTACGTGGATGACGTGTACGGCAGCGTAGCCAACACCACCATGGTCGACAGCTATGTACGCTACGACGCCATGGCTGCCTACAAGCTGACCAAGAACATCGACCTGCAATTGAACGTGCAGAACCTGACCAACGAGGTTTACTACGACAAGACCTTCTCCACCCACTTCGCCAACCAGGCGGCTGGGCGCACGGCATTGCTGACCACCAGCGTGCACTTCTGACAGGGGTTGGGTTGACCGGGCGGCGCTGGTAAAACGCAACACGCTAAAAAACACCCACCCCGGCCCCGTTCATCTCCGTGAGCGGGGCTTTTGCGTATCAAGGCATAATGCACGCCGCGCAGCATGCGGCAGAAACACAAGGTGATGATGTGGTGAAGAAGACGCTGTTCCAATTGCACTGGTTCTTTGGCATCACCGCTGGCCTGGTGCTGGCCTTGATGGGCATTACCGGAGCGCTGTACTCGTTCCAGGAAGAACTGCTGCGCGCCTTCAATGCCGACGTGCTGAAGGTCGAGGTGCGCGCCGAAGGCGTACTGCCGCCAGCCGAGCTGGTGCAACGGGTCGAAGCCCAGCAACACGAGAAGGTATCGATGCTGTGGGTGGATGTGCGCGAAGGCAATGCCGCCCGTATCTTCTTCATGCCCGCACCGGGCGAACGCCGTGGCCTGCTGCGCTACGCCGACCCGTACACCGGCGAGCTCAAGGGCGAAGTCGCCGGGCAAGGCTTCTTCAACCTCATGCTCACCCTGCACCGCTTCCTGGCGATGGGTGATACCGGCCGGCAGATCACGGGCGCTTGCACCCTGCTGCTGGTGTTTTTCTGCCTGTCCGGCCTGTACCTGCGCTGGCCGCGCAAGGCGCTTAACTGGCGCACATGGCTGACCTTGGACTGGGCCAAGAATGGCCGCGCCTTCAACTGGGACCTGCACGCCGTGGCCGGCACCTGGTGCCTGCTGTTCTACCTGCTGTTTGCCCTGACCGGTCTGTTCTGGTCCTACGAGTGGTACCGCGAAGGCCTGAACAGGCTGCTGGCCGATGCCCCGGCCGCTGGCCAGCAGCACAAACGCGGTGAGGGCCGAGGCCGCCACGGGCCGCAAACGGTCGACCCCAACGCGCCGCCACGGGTGGTCGACTACGATGCCATCTGGGCCAGCCTCAAACGGGCTGCCGGGCCCGGCCTGGCGGCGTACAACCTTCGCCTGCCACCGGCAGGCGGTCAGCCGGCCAACCTGTTCTACCTGCTGGACAGCGCCGACCACCCACGGGCCTTCAACACCCTGGTGCTGGACCCGGCCACCGGCCAGGTCAGGCGCCAGGAGCGCTATACCGACAAATCCTTCAAGGCCCAACTGCTGCAAAGCGTCTACGCCCTGCATGTGGGTGAATACTTTGGCCTGCCGGGCCGCATCATCGTCACCATCGCCAGCCTGACCATGCCGCTGTTCTTCGTCACCGGCTGGCTGCTGTACCTCGACCGCCGCCGCAAGAAGCGCCAGGTGCGCGCCGCTCGCGGCAGCGTTGCCAGCAACAGTGGCAACGGCGACAGCTGGCTGATCGGTTTCGCCAGCCAGAGCGGCCTGGCCGAGCAACTGGCCTGGCAGAGCGCCGGCCAGTTGCAGGCAGCCGGCCTGCCGGTGCAGGTCCGCGCCCTGGCCGAACTGGGTGAGGAAGACTTGCGCCAGGCCCGCCGCGCACTGTTTGTAGTCAGCACCTTCGGCGACGGTGAAGCCCCCGACAGCGCGCGCGCCTTCGAGCGCAAAGTGCTCGGGCAGCCCTGGGCGCTGAACAACCTCAGCTACGCCCTGCTCGCCCTTGGCGATCGCCAGTACCCGCACTTCTGCGGTTTCGCCCGCCGCCTGCAAGCGTGGCTCGCCGAGCGCGGGGCCAACAGCGCGTTCAGCCCGGTGGAAGTGGACAATGCCGACCAGGCTGCCCTGCAGCAGTGGCAGCAAGCGCTGGCGCAGCTGACCGGGGCCCAGCCGATGGCCGCCTGGCAACCGCCAAGTTTCGCCAACTGGACGCTGGTGCAGCGCAAGCTGCTCAACCCCGGCAGCCAGGGCCGGCCGGTCTACCTGCTCGGCTTACAACCGCAAACCCCGGTCAGTTGGGAGGCTGGCGACCTGGTGGAAGTGCTGCCACTCAATGGTCCACCGCGGGTCGCCGCGTTCCTCAAGGGCATGGCGGTCGATGCAACCACAGCGGTGCAGGTCAATGGCCTGAGTGAAACCCTGGCACAGGCGCTGGCCGGGCGCCAGTTGCCCACGCGCCGTGATCACCTGATCGGCCTGCAGCCGCAGGCGCTGGTCGATGCCCTGGTGCCGATTGGCAGCCGTGAATACTCCATCGCCTCGATTGCCAGCGATGGCGTGCTCGAGTTGATCGTACGCCAGGAGCGCCACGCCGATGGGCAGCTGGGCCTGGGTTCCGGCTGGTTGACCGAGTACCTGCCGCTCAATGGCACACTAAGCCTGCGCCTGCGCCGCAACAGCGGCTTCCACCTGCCGGGCCACGCCGCACCCATGATCCTGGTCGGCAACGGCACTGGCTTGGCCGGCCTGCGCAGCCTGATACGGGCGCGGGTGAATGCGGGGGAGCAGCGCAACTGGCTGCTGTTCGGTGAGCGTAACCGCGCCCATGACCTGTTGTGTGGTGAAGAGCTGCAAGGCTGGCTGGCCAACGGCGACCTGGCACGGCTGGACCTGGCGTTCTCTCGCGATCAAGCCGAAAAGGTGTATGTGCAGGATGTATTGCTGCAGCAGGCCGAGGCGTTCAAGCGTTGGCTGGCAGAGGGTGCGTGTGTGTATGTCTGCGGCAGCTTGCAAGGCATGGCTGCGGGGGTGGATGCGGCGCTCAATGGCATTCTTGGGGAGGCCGCTGTGCAGCAGTTGATCGAGGATGGGCGGTATCGGCGGGATGTGTACTGATCAGCCTTTGATGTAGCCGGCACGGGCCCTATCGCTGGCAAGCCAGCTCCCACAGGGATCGCCTTAGGGCTGACAGGTGTTTGCCACAAGGTATGCAGCGCCTGTTGGAGCGAGCGCCGCCCGCGCGGCGCAATCGCGAGCTGCGCTCGCTCCTACGTTTGTTTCGGGCCA
>NZ_RHQO01000104.1:0-12354 GCF_003935475.1 Pseudomonas sp. p99-361
CGGGCAAGGCTTTGTTTTCCACCCGTTCTTGTCCGAGCTGGTCTGTGTGCTGAGGGGTGAGTTGGCCAGACGGTTACAGCTAACCCACCATGCCTGCGGAATCAAACTTAGCTCAGTCCCTGTGGAGAGCTTGCCGATGGGTCTCGAGATGCCTCATCTCCTTCTCCCACTCATCAACGAATTTTTCCAGGTCATGCAGGTATGGGCCTGCGGCTAACCGTGTTGAGCCGACGCTCGCTTGGGCGAATCGCTCGCGCCATGGTGATGGAATGGTCAACTCATCTACGATCCTACGGCCTGAGGTGTGAGCAGACGTAGTGACCTGGTCGAGAAGATGCTTGCAGGAAAGAGCGACATCATCCAAATCTTGCTCAACTGCGTGCATTTCCTGGAGGAGAACTATCGCTTTGGGATCGCCAGGCTGGAATGCGGAGAGAGCCCAAAGCAACCGCCGTAGTTGACGCTCGCCTTCTACGACATCGGCCAAGGTTTCACCCCTCCTCGCTCAGGCCGGCTTCCACCTGATTGGCCTTGATGGCTTTGGCTGCTGCCTGTCCTCCCCGCTTGGTAAGGTCGATGCCGATGACCTTTATGTCCTCAGCGCCAGGATATCTAGAGGCGATACTCAACCAGTGTTCCTGCAAGGCTGCTACCAAGCCGTCAAACCCGACTCGATCACCCTTTGGGGTTTCCCATTTGGTTTGATCATCTCGGCTGACAAGCACAAAGATTCCGCAGCTCGACCTGTCATCGCGAAGGTAATCCCCGCATAACTGATTCTCAAGGCGCTCGAAATGTTGCGGCCCGCTCCAGTTCTGCGAGAGCTTCAGTTCGACCGGTACGGGAGCATCGAACTGGGTGTTCAGGAACCTGTAGTCAGGTCGCTTGTCGTCCGCGAGCTGCTCCTCCTGGACTACGCTGTAGCGGCCTGCAGCGCGCTCTCTACACCAGTCACCAATGTATTTGCGAACCGAGGTTTCTTGACTTGAAGGCAACAGAAGCTCTGCCCAGCTTGAGTCACTCTCTTCCAGCACGTGCTTCAAATCCAGTAAGCGATCGATAGCGAGATTCCAAAGCTCTCGGTGAGTGGTAGGACTGCTTTCCAACGAGTTATGGAAATCGATGACTTTCTCTGGTGGCCAAGGCGGCGTTTGAGAGTCTGCCGTGGCTTTCTGCTGCGCGTAGAAAGCACTCCAGGGGCGAAGGCTCTCTGAAGGATGCGCTTGAGCAATTTCCTCTAAAGCTAGAAATGCTTCCTTACCAGGCGTTTCTCGAATGAAGGCAAGTAATCCATCACGTGCATTCTGGGCGTCGTCCCTCAGGCCTGGCGAGTAGACGCCTGTTCCTGCACGCTGGATGTCATCCGCGATACGTACGTACTCGTTAACGAGCAGATACAGCGCTTTGGCGTGCCCTACTGTCTTGTAGTTTTGCCGGCAACGGTGTGCATTGTGGCCACCAACAATGCCAATTAGGCAGAGCATCGCAAATTGAGCTTTGGCGTCATCTGAAGGCAGCGAGTCGAGACGAGCCGCCAGTGCCGGGATACCTTCAGCGGGTTTCGATCCAATCCACAGTGCAAACCAAGACGGCGCGATATCCAGATCGCTCTCTGCGATAGCACGCTCGCTGGCGAGCTCAGCCAGTGCCTGATCACTGATGGGGGACTCCACTACGACGCTCATGACGAGTTGAAGGGATTCCAGGGTTTTCACAGGTTGAGCCAGCCGAGTCAAGAGCGGGGCTGATAGTGCTTCATACAGCCATTCACCACCGTAGCGCAGCCTGCGTAGGACATGGTTGCCATGGTTGCCACCTGAATCCGAGCATGGCTGACTCAGCTCGTAACAGATCTCTCGTTCTACGATTTCTAGAACAGATTGCGGCCAGTGTTTGAACAACGTAGGGAGCCACTCTGGGAAGCCATTCAATTCAAGGAGTGCATAACGAACGGCATACTCAGCATCCCTGCAAGACATTTGGAGGAAACTGGACGACTCTTCCTTGGCTTCTATAGCAAGCCCCGTCAACCCAAAAATCACCTGGTATGGAGTCGTATTCGCCGGCGCGCCTTCAGATGGAAGCCGTGGGCAATAGCCCCTCCAGAAATTAATCGCCCCTACACGAAACGCTTGAGCGACCGGCATTCCGAACTCGAGAGCGAGTGACTGCCAGTTGCCGCTGCTCCATGTGCTTGAGGATGACGTACCATCACGCATCTCCTCGAGTAGATAGGCTTGACAGCGAGTCATCACACCCGGCTCGGGACTGTTGATGTGCGCGACATCGGCGGCAAGACCCTCACGCCACTCGCGACGTCGATTCGCTTCTTCATACTCGCGCTGAGCCGCTTCTTCTTTCCACTGGGCTTGCTGTATCTCCCATGCCTCGACCTGACGCGCCGGAGGATTCAACATGAGTTCCAGCTTGTCGCTGAGCTCGGAGTCACATTCAGTGGCCTTTCGAAGCTGAATCTCCCACTCAGCCGGCCTGCCATGCTGCTTGTAGATTTCAACGCCCATACTCATCGCCATGTGACGATCTTGAAAATCGGCGAGGCTAACAATCTGGGCGCAGGCGAGGCTGAAATTCTCCCTGTTCAACGTCCAAAATGGCCGGAATCCGATCAGTTGCCATACGTTGATTACGGCTTCGTTGCGATGCACACGCCCCTTTCGGGCAATCTCAACGTCATACCAGAAGAGTTTGTAGTCGAGTTCAGGCCAAGTGGGCACGGCTGCTCTGAGGTTCTCGCCTAGCTCACGAATGTCCCTCTCATCGTAGACATGAGCTAGAGCGAGCTTGCTCAAGATTGCTAGGGCGGCTTCATCGAGCGCGAACGGATCGCGCTCATGGATCAGCCGGAGCACACATTGACCAGCAATTTCGGCAAGCCAGATGTACCTTTTCGAGATGGCGATGAAACCGTGATCTATGGTAGGCGGCTTGGCCAGAAGTGCTCCAAGTCCAAAGATAAGGGTAGGGAGATACTCCAGCGGCAAATCTACTGCCAAGTTCGAAAGGTTAATCGCCAGGCTGTCCCTACCGCTATAGCGTTCCTTCTTCGCGGCTCGCTCGATCGCTGCAAGTAGCCAGCGAATTGATTCTTCGTCCGGCGGCAAGGCTTCTACATGTACAAGCTCAGCCAACCACTCTCGATTGACCTCCTCGTCACAGGCCAACAACCCTTGGCGTAGGTCATCGACGTCCTGGGGCGTGCCCAAATCGATGACGGCACGTATTGCTGCCAAACGTGTGTGCTTGTGTTGTGCAGTGAGAGCGAATTGCTTAGCTTCTGCGAGCGCTCCCACCACCTCCCCTTGCCAAACCATGCGTAGCAGGAACCAGGTAATATCGTCGTTTGTGCTGTAGAGCGCCAGCAGGTCTTTTATATCTCCGGTGAGGTCATGGTGAGCGAATCGCTGTACAGCAGAATAGTCAGTCATCGACCAGCTATGGGCCGGCTGCGCCAAGTGCTCGCAAGTTTTACGCAACACGTTCCGGCGAGTCGTTAATGGGAGCTGGCCTGGATCACCACCCTCGAAGAATACCTCTGGAGCAACCTCCTCCAACCGTGCACAAATGCGATCATCCAAAAGCGCCAGCCAAGGCAGGACTGGACGCAGCGAGGGATTAATTACCTGCAGTCCGTATTGAGTGCGGAAGAAAAGATTCTCGATCTTGACACGAGAGGCCGAACCGCGGATCAGCTCGTGAAGCCACTCAGCCGTTAGGTATTCTCGGACTGTGCGATGGTGAAAACGAACCGTTCCATATATGCCAGGCTCGAAAATCGGCCGGCTTAGCAGTGTCCCTGCGTCTGCGTCATTCCAATCCTTGAGGACAGAACGAACCGGGATGCCCTTTTTATTGGCATCGCCATCCGGTACGCGGACAGCAGACATCTGACCCAGTGTTGTCGCGGCGGCTATGAGGCAGACACCTTCGCGGAGTCTCTCTGGGGCGATAGGTTTGATCTCAGCGCGATTTTGGTCATGCTCTTCTAGGCGACGGTCGATGCTGCTTCTCATCAGCTCAAGGCGAGAACCTATACGGAGATGAGCGTGCCAATAGCCGACGAGCTCCAGGAAATCCAGTGGGCGCGTCGTCAACGACCACGCATCCCTCCGGTCAAGTTCAGCGCGGAAGCTTTCACCATCTGTGACACCGGTGGCCGCGAGGAACCGGTCGACCTGCTCTCCATGAATATCATCCAGCGTCACTACAAGGAACGACCCACCTGACTCTGTCTCTGTTGGAACCGTGTGCGCTTCATCTTCAGGTACGTCAGCAGTACTAGCAGGCGCTTGCTTAGCTATGGGCGCAAAGGCAAACGTCGACTCACAGATCGCTAGATCTGTCCTGGCGCGCCACGCTGTGCTGCGCCCGGTAATGAGTAGGTGCGCCTTGGCGCCAAGGCGTTGCGTCAAGCGGCCGATTTTGCGGATCGCTTTCTCAAAGTCTCTAGGATCTTTTAACCGAGCCTCGTCTACTGAATCCATGAACAGCCAGCCTTCCGCACCGGAGTCTAACCAGCTTTCGAATTCCTCGAAGCTGCCTTCTTCGATTGCGTCTTCCATATCCGGGTAGACGTTTTCGATCCGCAGGAAAAAGGCCGTTTTTCCCTGGCTACGGAGCTGGCGGGTGACGTTCCGGATTTCAGCGGTTTTGCCCGATCCCGCCTCAGAGAGCAGTATGACTCGTTGATGTTGAAGCAAGTCTGCCCAGCGAAGTTCTCCGCTCCTGCTAAGCCGACTGCTCAGATCTACATCGTCTGAAGCGTCTGAATCGAATGGGATCTTGGAAAAAGTACGGTCAAGGTCGATGAAGGCGTCCAGGGGCCGCGTCATAGCTAGTCTCAAGCAGGTCAGTTGCAGACCCGACTTGGGCTGCAGAGGCTCTGTTATCCTACCTGAAACGTAGCTGTGATCGGTGGGTTCTACCTACAAACGCAGCGCGAACTCTTTGAGCGCCAGCCTGCACGACGCAACTCCATGTGTCGTGCGCGCCTTGAGCCTTGCTACCGCCTCTGCCAAAGACTGCAGCGGTCATGTTCTGACAGCGGCTTATAGTCTGGTCAGCGGCCGTCCAGTCCGATCAGTCGTGGCCTAACATCACTTATCAGTACTTGCTGAAACGAGCTGAGAGCGTCGCAGCCTCCATGTCGACCCAAGCTTCCGGGTTTGAGGTTGACTGCACCATCATCCATGTCTCCGATTTATGTGTTCCACCCAGCCTACCGAGAAGCGCCAGCATCCTTAGGGATGATTGTTCTGCTAAAGGAGACACAGCTAAGGCATCAATGCCTCATTACGTCTTGCCGCGGTAATACACCGCCCCTTAATGATTTCGTGGGGCCGTCCCTCCGAGCGCACCCAGCTGATAGTCTGTCACCGCTTGGAACTGTTGCTCGGCAATCATCCGTAAGCGCTCCAACTCCACACCAGTGACGCCCCCGGATTGAGCCTTATGGTACCGCTTCAAAGCCTCGACGGCCTCGGTGTACATCGGATCGTCCGGCATCAACACTTTGCTGAGATCCTTCCGCTTCATTGTCATTTCGCTCACGCAGGGATAGGCAGACTGGAGTCGATGACCACGACTTGACGCTTATCGGCGGCAGGATCATCGGCTTCCCCAGGGAACCAGCTCAGCGACTCGTAGCCCATGATTTGCCCTTCGCGCACAACATCCTGGTAACACGCGATAGCGTCCTCTAACGCTGAACAGTCAGATCGCGGAATCAAAACTGGTAGGTCGGGATCATACTTGCGGAGCTCTTCAATCAAATCGCCTACGTTCACATTTTGTCCTCGAGTAGCGGCCCTTAAGCGAGCAGTGGCGGCGTCATTCAAAGGTATACGCATGAGAGCGCTCTTTTCCAGCCGTGGTAGGCTGGAAGCTGAAAACGTAGCCACCTATCGAAATATCCAAAGCCGAGACTGAAGCATGACGCTCAAAGCCTCCTTCGCCAGCGTACTACGCGCACTGCGCAGCAAGCGTAATATCACCCAGCGGGACTTTGCTGACACGACAAGCCGCACCTACCTGTCAAAGCTTGAGCTGGGTAAATCAAGCATCACGCTCGACAAGCTCGATCAGGTGAGCCGACGCTTGGAGCTTAGTCCAATTACCCTCCTCACCCTGACACTCAGCGAGGATACCGGTAAGCCTCCTTCTGAGCTGATCTCCAAGCTGCAGTTAGAGATCGAAGATTTGCAGCGGAAGGATGGCTTGCCCGGCCTTCGAGTGATCCCAGAGATTGGTCACCAAATGCGTCACGTGCCCCGTAGAGCCAGGAGCGGTCATGAGTCGAACTGCATGCAAGCAGAGCTCGCCTTCGCGGATTGATCGTCCGTATAGCCATAAGGCATGCGGAAAAAGCGCTCCGCCTTTAAGTCAAGGTGTAACGCTTAAGGCTCGCCCCTGCGGGGACAGCTGTCGTGAACCGCACCCTGGCTTCGCCAGGTTCCGGCCCTATCGGGCTTCCATCTTCTCGCCTCTGGCCCATCGTGGGCCTGCGCGCTCCGCTTGCCATTTCGCAAATCAGTGCTGTGTCTGACCCAGACTGCCGGCCTTGAGCAATTGATAGTCGATGACGGTCTGGTACAGGTGGTCAGCCTCCAAGCGGAGGCGAGCCACTTCATCAGCTGGTCGTCCTTCATCAACGGCCTTCTGGTGGGCTCGGATGGCTTCGAGGGCTTGCTGTAAGAGGGGCTCTCCGGCCTCTGCCATTCCCAGGATCGTCCTCTTCATTTTCAGCGTCCATCCTGCCGGATGGCACGGGGTATATCCAGGTACTCCATCTCGGCCTTCCAGGTCATAACGAATCTCTCAAGGTCGTAGAGGACTGCAGCGAGTTCGTGAAGGAGATCGTGCTGCCACAGCTCTGGGGCGGTAAGTATGCCATGCCGATCATTGAGGCTAGGCCAGCGCTGCTCGCCTTCTTAGCATCTTTCGAGGCTGAACTCGAGATCGTTACCGATGCCCCCGAGTACGATTGGGAGCTGTTTTGCGAGCTCGCTTACGACGCTGGTCGCTGGCCTCAAAATGTCCGAAATCGTCCGACAGATGCGACCACACTGTCTCCGACAAACGATGGGGCAGAGTTACCTCACCACGCTCTTCTCGATGCCAGGATCATTGCCGGAATGTTCACGTCATGATGGGCCGCTGAATAGTCAGGTGCTCCTTGCGCATTTACACCCTGTGAAAACTCGTTTGCATTCGACGTAACCAGCCGCTTGCACTCCAACTGACCAGTCGCAAGTATGACTGAGGGGCGAAAGCAGCCAGCCACGATTGGCAGCTAACGACCCATAGCTGCCGTTCAAGGTGTCTAGGAAATCAGCCAACGCTGCTTACCGCGGCCGGTATATGCCTATGGCGCGAATTTGATGAAGTCTTTCTTGGCTTGTTGGTATGCAGCATTCTTTATTACTATATCGCCCCGTCACTCTCGCCGCCGCATACCTGAGATCGAATATTTTGAAAAAGTTTACCTTAATCACAAGCCTCAGCCTGGGGCTAACCGGTTGCACATTCACAGGGGCGAACGAAGTTGCTCCCGACCAATTTATGATTACCAGTCACGGCAGTATCTTCGACTCAAGGGAAGGCCTGCTGGAGAATATTAATCAAAAGGCCGAAAAAGTGTGCGAGGGCAAGCCATACCATCTGGAAGGTGATACGGGTGCCAATATGGTCGTTGCTACCCGTACCCAGCTTGGCCAAACGCCAACTACAGTTCTTGGTCTGAAGGCGGTCTGTGAAAATCAGTGAGGAGACGTTCCGGTGAGGCGCAAGCACAGCGACTCAGGGATCAAGCCTGTACTGTAGTCTTTGTGAGCATCGGTTTGGAGGCGATATCAGCCATTCACGACCGATATCGACCTATAACAGTCATTGATTGACGATATAGGCAAGCACGGCTAGCGCTTTTGGCGAGCCGCCTGGTGGAATACAGTGTAATGTGCGAAATCCATCGTCCGTGGTTGGCCACGAAGCGTCCAAATCGACATGTTTGATCTAAGCAGTCCATTATTGCTGCCCCGAAATCTCTGAGGGATTGTCTTGGATATCGACAGACTTTTGAAGAAGCGTCAACTGAGTGTGCAAGAGCAGATTGCGGTTGTTGCCAGTGAAATCGCGCTGACTGCCAGCTTTTGGCGTGACCGGGGCGTGCCCGTCAGCCTAGCTAATTACGCTGAGCGCCAAGGAGTATGTTGGTCAAAAACCATCATCCTCAAATTGGATATCGACTTTCCCGGAATGCCCCGCCTGTTCGGACTACTTCTCACGCAAAATGAAAAATTCATTACGTTTGAGCTTGATACGGACATCACCCACCGTGAGCTTGAAACCGTAGAGAGGTGGGAGGATGTATCAGCTCAGCAGGACTACTCGGTAGCGAAGAAAGGTATCAAGAAGGGCTATGCAGCTATAGCCTTGGAGGTAAGACGTGAGTTGCTTGGGCTGCCGTAGAATTATGCCCCATTTCTAACCTGAGATGGCGTGAGGTCAGCAGGTTGAGGCGAGTTTGTCCTGCCAGTCTTACATTTACCTGTGAGAAAAAGCGCAGGCTGAACCGTCTTTCACCGATGTCCGCAATGGGTCGTATGCGGACGGTCGCGAACGGCTGCTTTCGACAATTGGATTCAATTGCTCGTGATCAAACTGGTTTGCCATGAGTGTATTGCGGCTTAAGCTCGCACTATTGGAAATCTCGAAAGTGGTCGCTTTCATGATAAGAAGGGTGGCCTTTGATTGTGCAGAAATCATTTAGTGGTCGGCCAGAGCTTCAGAATTTTCTTACAAGGGTCACACGCTCATCATCGCTGTATTGTTTTGCCTGCTCGTTTGCAACCTGCTTGCTAGGCATGTGAAAAACTCCACTGCTGCAGCGGAAGGGTAAAAAATGGGTGGCACAGAGTGCTCAATGCTCGGTAGCTATATGACCCAGTCGAATAGAAGTGCTGTCAGCCCGGCACCTACCAGTGACCCTGTCAGAATCATCAGCCCCTCTAATATTGACGTATGATTGCCCATATCAGATGTGCCTCCGAAAATTCATAAGCCATGCATATGAATACAAAGGCAGCTACGATTGCGATAGCGCCGTAATAAAAAAATGTCTTGTCCGTGGATGGGGCCATGGGGCTATCTCCGGTAGAAAGTCATTCCGTTCGCATTATTGAAAATAGCTCGGACGGGTTGCGCGATTCAGAAATCATCTTTTCGCATTCTGTTATGGCTAGCGATTTATTCGGAAAATTCCGCTTTATTCTTATTTTTTCTTGTTTGTCGTAGATGTCGAACCCTCCCGAAGTGGTAGCGGCGTAAAACCGACTTCCAATCTGAAATGATTCGTTTTCTATAGGTACTGCTGGAACGATAACGAATCTTGGTTGCATTTTTCCATCCCCCCTCCCTTGGAGACCTAAGTAATAGCTAGGCTCATACATAGACGCAAGAGGGCTCACAATAAATTTCGCCCGAAATCTTTCTGCGTATTGTTTTGAATGCTTGCTCTAACTTTCAACTCCCCTCATTTTGGAGCGTACTGTCAGCATCGCCAGCAGCTCTGAGACGATCCGTGAGGTGTCGAGTACAGAAAGGGGGGTGAAAAAGCGCTCGTTGCGAGGGGATTGCGACGATTCCAAGTGGGGTGGACTGAATCGCCCACGGTTTGGCAGATACCTTCAGCCTTAAATCGATGGCCCTTAACTCCCTGCAGGGCCGGTTAATTCTGACCGGTGTCTGCCGATGCCGACGGGCCGCAATGGGTCGTTAGTAGTCAATCGTAAAGTGCTGCTTGCGCCTCTAAGCCATGTGGGCGATTGGTGGTAACGATTGCAAATGGCTGGCCACGTCGAATGCAAACGGCTGGTAAGCATCGATAAAAATCACTGGTCACGTACATGGCAAATTTCCACCCCTTGCATGCAGGGTATCGACCTGATGCAGGCCATCTGTTAATGACCTTTCTCTGTGGGCCCGCTTAGGGCGTGCAACTGGTAGTCGGTGACCGCCTGGAAGCGGTGCTCGGCCATCAGCTTGCCGCTCCAGCTCCGCTCCGACTACCCCTCTAGCCTGGGCTTGGTGGTACAGCTTGAGTGCCTCCACAGCCTCGGTGTACAGGGGGTGGTCAGGCATGAGTACCTTGCTCAGATCTCTTTTCACGATCTCTTCCTTTCGCCATAGCGATCCCACACGACGCGCTGCCATCAAGGCGTGTGTTTAGCCTACCACTGCTGATCAGCCTGGACGGAGTGGGCGTACATCAATGCTTCGTCGGCGAGCTCCAGCATATCGGCCAAGGTTCCAGAGTCTACGGCGTGTGTATCACGTAGCGCATATGCGTGATGCAGAAGCTCCCTGTGATGTTTCTTAGGTGCGAGGAGCAGAGCCTCGGTGTCGTTGAGCAGCTGTCGCCACTCTTGGATCGACATTACGGGCAGATTGGTGCCTGTCATGGCAGTATTCTCTATTGCTGTATGGGCATACAGTATTCGGAAAATGCCTGGCTGCATAGGTACTGCGGACGAAATGCGTCGCCGATGATCACAGATCAGTCGCTGGTACGAGGTACGTTTACGCTGTGGGTGGCGATAGCTCGCCCAGATGAATTACCTGACAGCGTCACCAAAGAAAAAGCCCCCGTAAGGGGGCTTTAGCAAACCATCGGTGGAGCGTGTTACTGGGCGAGCCAGCCTTCCACCACATCAGAGCCGTACTCGGCTTTCCATTCCTTCAGCAGCTTGTGGTTGCCGCCTTTGGTTTCGATGATTTCACCATTGTGTGGGTTCTTGTACTGCTTCACCTGTCGCGCACGACGCGGGGCCTTTTCAGCTGCTGTAGGAGCGGCGGCACGACGGTTCGCTTGAGGATCCAAGATGTTGATGATGTCGCGCAGGCTGTAGCCGTATTTGCTCAACAGCTCACGTAATTTGGTCTCAAACTCAATCTCTGCTTGCAGCTCGGATGAGCCTTTCATGGCTTCAAGCTCGGCCAGCTGTGCGGCCAATGTTTGCTCGAGCTTACGGAATTCTGCAAGACGGGACATAGATGCTTCCTCAAATACCGGATGAAATTAGTGGGTTACTGTAAACCATTTTCAGCTCGCCCTACTTAAATTTAGCGGCGTTTCTAGCCGTGTTCTTCTTTTTGAAATTCAGTGGTCGCCGTGGAATCAGGCAGCTCTCCCGATTCGAGCTCGTGGTGATCCTCACCTTGGGCTCAGCCGCAGGCGATGTGACGTTTTACGAGGATGTACCTCTCCTCCCGGTCGCATTGGTTTTCCTCACGCTTTTGCTGCTCTATCGTGGAACCGTCTACATGATGAGACGCAGCAGAACATGCGAGGCCTGGATCGATGGATTACCCATCACCGTCGTAAAGGACGGCATGTACGAGATCCATTCCCTGCGAAATTTGAACATCTCGTCGAACGAGCTCTTCATGGAGCTGCGCCAACAAGGCGTGGAGCATCTCGGCCAGGTTCGACTGGGCCTATTGGAAACTGATGGCGATCTTAGTTTGTATTTCTATGGGCCAGATGACACCCGGCCAGGGTTATCAGTGCTGCCAGTCGAACATCGTCCAGAGTACCTAGCGCCGCCGAACGCTGGCCTACATTGCTGCGTCAGCTGCGGCTTCCCAGTCTTCCATGAGCCTCAGGATTCAGTCGTCTGTGAACGCTGCGGACATAACGTCTGGTCACCTGCACTGGATACCTTACGCAACCGCTAGACCACATTTTCGCCCTTGCTCTCCCACACGACGCCGTCCCACCCGGGCGGGTTTTTAGCCTACCAATGCTGATCAGCTTGGACGGAGTGGGCGTACATCAGTGCTTCGTCCACGAGCTCCAACATATCGGCCAGGGTTCCTGAGTCCACGGCATGCATATCACGTAATGCATATGCTTGGTGCAGAAGCTCTCTGTGATGTTTCTTAGGTGCAAGGAGCAGGGCCTCGGTGTCGTTGAGCAGCTGCCGCCACTCTTGGATCGACATTACCGGCAGATTGGTGCCTGTCATGGCGGTATTCTCTATTGCTGTATAGGCATACAGTATTCGGAAAATGCCTGGCTGCATAGGCAGTGCGGACGAAATGCGCCTGCGATGGGAGTCAAGGTTGGCCGAAATTGAGCAGGGCTTGCCCAGCATCCCACAAGGCCTGGTTTAGGCTTACACAGTTTGGGTTTACGCAAGCGGTACGCGAGAGCCCTCGCCCGATACTATTCACGTCCTTTTCACATGCTATGTGGGAACGTTAGGGATGCTCCGATCAACTTGTCGTGCAGCCGCGGCAAGTTGCAATTTTCCAGGCACCTACAGCGTCATTGGACGA
>NZ_RHQO01000105.1:0-11298 GCF_003935475.1 Pseudomonas sp. p99-361
GCGGGCGGCGCTCAATCTCACAGGCACTGAAGATGCAGCGGCTACCCTTGCCAGGAACCATAGAATCTCCCACAGGGATCGCATCAGGGCTGACAGGTGTTTGCCACACGCGCTGAAGATGCAGTGGCGAGCACCTGGCATGATGCATTGCCAGAAACCATAGAGTCCCACAGGAGCAGCACTGGGTTCGAACGCTGTGGTGGTGCTGTGGGAACTGGCTTACCCGCCACAGGGGCCATCAGCCTTCAGACATGCACGGCAACTTTCAGCGCTTCAAGGGCTGGCTCGACCTTGATCCCCAGCTCGGCGCCCAGTTCCAGCACCCGCGCCAGGTCGTGCTGGCCCACCATCACCATCTGCAGCTCGTCATCCAGCAATTGGCTGAAGTTCAGTAGCACATAACCGCCGGCTTCCTTGTTCAGCGCGCCCATCTGCACCTGAATGCGGTTCAAGGCAGTCAGCGGCTCGGTGCGGGCCAGTTGTTTGGGCTTGAGGGTGAACGGCACGCTGCTGTCGAACGAGTCGCTGATCTGCTGGAACAGCGCCTGGTAGCTGTCGGCCTGGAACACCACGGTGTCCGGCAGGCTGCCCAGCACCACCCATTCGCCCAGCGGGATCGGGAAGGTGTCGTCGTAGTTGATATCAGGGTTGGCGGCGAGGAACGCGGCCGGGTCGGCGTAAGCCTGGGCGGCCTCGTCGGCGATGCGCTCGATGTCGGCCTCGCGCATGCAGCCAGCGCCAATGAGGCTGATGAATTCGAGCAACTGAGTTTTCATGAGGGGGGCCTGCGGCGGGTGAAAGTCGCCAAGGATAGCCGCAAATGCCCCCAGGCCGTTAGCCGGCCTGCACTTGCAGGCGTGCTGCCGTATCCACCGCGCCCATGGTGCGCGCGGCCATCAGCGCGGTGGCCCCGCGGGCATCCTGGCGCGCCGGGTCGGCGCCCTCGGCCAACAGGTAATCGAGTATCTCGCAGCGGTTGAACATGGCCGCCAGCATCAGCGCCGTGCGCCCATCCTGGGCCGCTGCGTCTACCGGCACGCCGTGCTCGAGCAACAGGCGGATCATTGCCAGGTCACCCTTGAAGGCGGCACCGGCTATCGGCAACTGGCCGTTGTCGTTGGCAATCAGCGGGTCGGCGCCGTGGGCCAGCAGCACACGCACTGCGTCATGGTGACCGTGGTAGCTGGCCAGCATGACCAGGGTGTCCCCTTTGTGGTTACGCAGGTTGGCCGGCAGGCCGCTGGCGAGCAAGCGCTCGAGCATCTCGGCATCGCCCTGGCGGGCCCGTTCGAACACCTGCTCGGCAAAGGCTGCGGTTTCGTCATCGGTCATGGTGGCGTGTGCGGCTTGGCTGGTCATCGGGAACCTCCTTGCGTAAATGATTGCCCAAGTGTTTGTCAGGCACGCAATTGCGGTCAAAGGTTCATATTCTATTGCGCCGATAGCCACCGCCCGCTTCGTGCAAATTGCACTGTGCAAAATGCACGACCTTGCAAGCTGCACGGAAGCGCTTCTGCAAAAGCATCGCAAGCCACTGAATTTAAAGGACTTTTCATGAATTCAGATTCTGGCACGGTCACTGCAACTACCTACTCATGTCTGCCACACAACAGCCAGGAGTTGCTATGGACCTTATTCAGCAAAAATTCGTCTCGGTATTTTCGGCCTACGAAGTGACCACCCAGGCTCGCCCGGACGGCGGCGTGCTGCTGACCCTGCGTGCGGCTGATGGCAAAGTGACCCGACGCGTACTGACCTATGGGCAAATGCACAGCGCCGAGCAGCTGTCGTGGGCCATCAGTGCCATCCGCCGTGACCTGGCTGAACAGGCCAGTGAGCTGCCGGTGATCTCGATGCTGCAGAGCCAGCAACGGTTTGCCTTGCCGACCTACCGCTGAGTGCTGTTGAGATAACTCAGCCCTATAGGCTGCGTTGTCGCGCAGAGAGCTTGTGTGGGAGCGGGCGTGCCCGCTCCCCACAAAGCGAAGAGGCCGGTGCAGGCATTACAACTCGTCAATGCCCAGAAATGCCCGCGCACTTACATCCCCGGTAAACCTCGCCTGCGCACCCTGCTCGCTGCCATACAAACGCAAGGCCAGGCAGAACGGCGCCTCACCCAGCTCGACCCAGCGCCGCGTGCCAGCCGGCACGTGCAATTGATCCCCCTTCTCGCACAACACCGAATACACCCACTCGCCCACCCGCAGCCCCACCTGCGCCCGCCCGCTGATCACGGCGAAAACCTCGCCGGCGTCATGCACGTGTTCATCGCGCACATCAACCTGCGCGGGTTCCTGGCCGTCACGGTTGAGCAGTACGAATGCCTTGCTGCCCTGCGCGGTCATCAGCTGGTCGAGGTACGCGCGGCACGCCGCCAACACCTCGTCCTGCGCAGTGCCCGGGCGCACCCGTACGCCAGGTTCGGCATGCTCTAAACGCACGCCGTGTTCAGCCAGGGTTGCGGCGATGTCATCGTGGTGAGTCAACACCTTGTGCGGCAATGCCGGGCTGGCGGTGTGGAAAACGCTGAGAATGCTCATCAGGGGCGGGTCCTGGTCGGTTGCGAACAAAGGCCAATGATAACGGCTGCAGCCAAGGCTGCGGCACTGGCCATACCAAAGGTGAAGCTGGGCCCCAGCAGTTTCCAGCTGTAACCCGAATACAACGCTCCCAACGCGCCGCCGGTACCCGACAGCGCGGCGTAGAAGGCCTGGCCCTGGCCCTGCAGGCGAGCGCCGAAGCTGGCCTGCACGAACGCGATGCTGGCGGCGTGGAAACAGCCGAACGTGGCCGCATGCAGCAGCTGGGCGAAAACCAGCACCGCCGGTTCGGCCGCCAAATTGCCCAACAGCAGCCAGCGCACGGCGGCCAGCAGGAAACTGGCCAGCAACACACGTTGCACGCTGAAACGGGCGAACAGGCGGCTCATGCCCATGAACATCAACACCTCGGCCACTACCCCCAGTGCCCACAGCAAACCGATGGCGCCACGGCTGTAGCCCAGGTGTTCCAGGTGCAGGGTAAGGAAGGTGTAGTACGGGCCGTGGCTGAGCTGCATCAGCGCCACGCAGGCATAGAAGGCGATCACCCCGGGCGCACGTAGTTGGCGCAGGAAGCCGCCGGCAGCGCTGCGCTCGCCCTGCTCCACCGGCTGGGCATTGGGCACCCACAGGCTGGCGGCGACGATACCGCCCATGATGATGACCAGCGCCAGCGGGTAGATGTCCAGGCTCAGCCACTCGAATACACGGCCCAACCCCACCACGGTGAGGATGAAGCCGATCGAGCCCCACAGGCGCACCTGACTGTAGCGTGCCGTTTGCCCATGCAGGTGGGCCAGGGTGATGACCTCGAACTGCGGCAGTACCGCGTGCCAGAAGAACGCATGCAGGGCCATTACCAGCGCCAGCCAGGCGTAGCTTTTGCCGAAGAACACCAAGGAGAAGCTGGCCAGCGTGCACAGCGCACCCAGGCGCACGATCAGCAGGCGCTGACCACTGCGGTCGCCCAGCCAGCCCCACAGGTTGGGGGCAATGCAGCGCATCAGCATAGGGATGGCCACCAGCTCGCCGATGCGCGCCGGGCTAAAGCCCAGGTGGTCGAAGTAAAGGGCCAGGAACGGCGCGGTGGAACCGAGCAGGGCGAAATAGAACAGGTAGAAGCTGGACAGGCGCCAGTAAGGGATGGGTTGCATGAGGTGGCCTTGTTGGGGGCCTGTAGCGGCCCTATCGCTGGCAAGCCAGCTCCCACAGGGATCGCATCAGGGCTGACAGGTGTTTGTCAGAAGATATGCAGCGCCTGTTAGAGCGAGCGCCGCCCGCGCGGCGCATCGCGAGCTGCGCTCGCTCCTACGTTTGTTTCGGGCCAATTATTCCTGTGGGATTTGCGCGCGAACACCTTGGCGCATACCTCAATATCGCGCCGTACAAACAAGGCGGTCGCGCGCACCCGGCACAGGGGTTACTGGCCCGAAACAAACGTAGGAGCGAGCGCAGCTCGCGATGCGCCGCGCGGGCGGCGCTCGATCTCACAGGCGCTGAAGATACTGCGGCTACCCTTGCCAAAAACCATAGAATCTCCCACAGGCGGCCCACAATGTTCTGGTTTGTGGTGACCCTGTGGGAGCTGGCTTGCCAGCGATGGGGCCGGTGCAGGCAGATCAGCGCTGGCCCAGCACCGGGGTAGCCACCTGCACATCGGCATTTTGCGCACGGTGGCGCAGCAGGTGGTCCATCAGGGCAATGGCCATCATCGCTTCGGCGATCGGCGTGGCACGAATACCCACGCACGGGTCGTGGCGGCCTTTGGTGATCACCTCGACCGAGTTGCCATCCACGTCGATGGAACGCCCCGGGGTGGTGATGCTGGACGTCGGCTTCAGCGCCAGGTGGGCCACGATGGGCTGCCCCGAGGAAATGCCACCCAGAATGCCGCCGGCATTGTTGCTGAGGAAGCCTTCAGGGGTCAGCTCGTCACGGTGCTCGGTGCCCCGCTGGGCCACGCTGGCGAAACCGGCGCCGATTTCAACGCCCTTGACCGCGTTGATGCTCATCAGCGCGTGGGCCAGTTCGGCGTCGAGGCGGTCGAAAATCGGCTCGCCCAGGCCAGGCATCACGCCTTCGGCAACCACGGTGATCTTGGCGCCCACCGAATCCTGGTCACGGCGCAGTTGGTCCATGTACGCCTCCAGCTCCGGCACCTTGTCTGGGTCGGGGCTGAAGAAGGCATTCTGCTCCACCGATTCCCAGGTTTTGAAAGGGATTTCGATCGGCCCCAGCTGGCTCATGTAGCCGCGCACGGTGATGCCCTGGCTGGCCAGGAACTTCTTGGCGATGGCACCGGCGGCCACGCGCATGGCGGTTTCGCGGGCCGAGCTGCGGCCGCCGCCGCGGTAATCGCGCAGGCCGTACTTGTGGTGGTAGGTGTAGTCGGCGTGGGCCGGGCGGAACAGGTCCTTGATAGCGGAGTAGTCCTTGGACTTCTGGTCGGTGTTGCGGATCAACAGGCCGATCGAGCAACCGGTGGTGCGCCCTTCGAATACGCCGGACAGAATCTCCACCTCGTCGGCCTCCTGGCGCTGGGTGGTGTGCCGGCTGGTGCCGGGCTTGCGCCGGTCCAGGTCGTGCTGCAGGTCGGCGAGGGAAATTTCCAGGCCCGGTGGGCACCCGTCGACAATGGCGACCAACGCCGGGCCGTGGCTTTCGCCAGCGGTGGTGACAGTGAACAGCTTGCCGTAGGTATTGCCGGACATGGACGCTCCGCGAGATCTGCCTGAAATGGACGAAAGCGGCAGTATACAGATGGTTTGATCGCCTGTGCTGGCCCTTTCGCGGGCACGCCCGCTCCCACAGATATCACCCTGTGGGAGCGGGCATGCCCGCGAAGAGGCCAAACCTGCCAAGCCCCCCAGAACCTTCCCCAAAACATTGGGTCAAACCCACATCTCCCCATGTAGTACCGCATGATGTCGCGCCTTGTCGCCTTGATCCTCTTGCTGTGTACCGGCCTGGCCCAGGCCGCCGCCCCCACCGTGCTGCAACGCCCCATCGACCTCGACACCGGCCAAGGCGTGCTGCACGGCAGTTTGCTGCTGCCGCAGCAAGCCACACCGCCGCCGGTGGTGCTGATCATTGCCGGCTCTGGCCCTACCGACCGTGACGGCAACAACCCGGCCTCGGGCAGGGTCGACAACCTCAAGCGCCTGGCCCTGCTGCTGGCCAACGAACACATTGCCAGCGTGCGCTACGACAAGCGTGGCGTGGCTGCCAGCCAGCCTGCCGCACCTGATGAGCGGGACCTGAGCGTGGAGCGCTATGTGGCCGACGTGGTCGCCTGGAGCCACAAGCTCAAGGCCGACCCGCGCTTTGGCCCGCTGATTCTGATCGGCCACAGTGAAGGTGCGCTGATTGCCAGCCTGGCCGCCGAACAGGCCGGGGCCAGCGCCGTGATTACCCTGGCCGGCAGCGGCCGGCCAATGGCCGACGTGTTGCGCGAGCAGCTGGCCCAGCGCCTGCCGCCGGCGCAACTGGCCGGTGGCAGCGCCCTCCTCGACCGCCTGCAGGCCGGGCAAACCAGCCTGGACGTGCCGGCACCGCTGCGCCAGGTGTTCCGCCCTAGTGTGCAGCCCTACCTGATTACCCTGTTCCGGCAAAACCCCGCCGCCGCCTTCGCCCGCCTGCCGATGCCGGCGCTGATCGTGCAGGGGCGCAACGATGTGCAGGTGGACGTGGCCGACGCCGAACGGCTCAAGGCAGCCAAGCCGGATGCGCAGTTGGTGTTGATCGACGGCATGAACCACATGCTGCGTATCAGCCCCAAAGACATGAGCCAGCAACGCGACAGCTACCTCAACCCTGAGTTGCCCCTGGCCCGCGAACTGGGTGAGCGAATCGTGACCTTTATCCAGCATTTGCCTTCGGCCTGAGGCAACGCCCTCAGGTCTGCGGCCTGCCTGCCGATACAGCAGGCATAGCCGAGGACCAGCCCCGATGACCATTGCCCCCGCCGCCGCAGAGCCGGCCGAAGAGCCCCAGGACAACCCCGCCCAGCCCTGGGCCGACCTGCCGGTCGAACACTTCCAGCTATTGCGCCTGGCCGCGCTGCCCACCGACCGCAGCACCGGCGCCCGGCCGCTGCGCTTTGTGCAGTTCGGCTATGCCGAGCGCCATGACAAGGCCCACAGCCTGCTGCGCATGGAGATCCAGTTGCCTGGGCAGAAGGTACACAAGGAACAGAACCGCCTGGACATCCGCGTGGACCATGCCGAACGCCGGGTACGTATCGGCAACGCCCAGGGCTTGCAGCTGGAGCCGGTCAACCGCGGCATCGGCCGCTTCCTGCTGGCCCAGGCCGCGCAATGGTTGCAGCGCAAATGGTCGCATTACCAGGTCGAGGGCATGCCCTTGCCGAACAAGGACGCGCTGAACGAAGACTCACGCCTGCGCCGTGACCACTGCCTGCGTGGGGTGGGCATCGAGGTGGAATACGAAGACGCCCAGCACCTGAAAGGCCGCACCGTGGAAATGCCTGTGGGGCAGTTGAAAGCAGCCTGGAGCAATGAACGGCTGCAACGGGTGGCTATCCTTGATGCGGCCAGCTTGCTGCAGCAGGCAGACCAGCAGTTGCAGGAAAAAGACGCACAGCTGCGCGAGCGTGATGAGCGGGTGGCCAAGTACCAGCGTGAAGATGGCGGGCTGCGCTTTACCATTACGTGCCTGGTGGCGTTTGCGGTGTTTCAGGCGGGGCTGCTGATCTGGATTGCAACCCGTTAAGACCGCGTTGCCTGTTTCGCGGGCTTGCCCGCCCCCACAAGGACCGGTGATCTACCGGTGGGAGCGGGCGTGCCCGCGAATGGGCTGCAAAGCAGCCCCGTTCGGAATCAGACGCGGCCCTTGAACAGCTCCTGGTGCTGGCGGCACTGCTCAGCGGTCAGCATGAACACCCCATGCCCGCCGCGCTCGAACTCCAGCCAGGCAAAGTCCACCTCGGGGTACAGCGCCTCCACATGCACCTGGCTGTTGCCCACTTCGACAATCAGCAAGCCTTTTTCGGTGAGGTGGTCGGCCGCTTCGGCCAGCATGCGCCGCACCAGGTCCAGGCCATCATTGCCACAGGCCAGGCCCAGCTCCGGCTCGTGGTGGTACTCGGCCGGCATGTCGTCGAAGTCTTCGGCGTCGACATACGGCGGGTTAGACAGGATCAGGTCGAAGCGCTGCCCCGGCAAGCCGGCAAAACCGTCGCCCTGCACGGTGTACACACGGGCGTCCAGGCCATGGCGCTCGATGTTCTGGTTGGCCACTTCAAGGGCCTGGAACGACAGGTCGGCCAGCACCACTTCGGCCTCGGGGAACACGTCGGCGGCGACGATGCCGATGCAGCCCGAACCGGTGCACAGGTCCAGAATGCGTGCCGGCTCGTTGGCCAACCACGGCTCGAAGCGCTTTTCGATCAGCTCGCCAATGGGTGAGCGCGGCACCAGCACGCGCTCGTCGACAATGAACGACATGCCGCAGAACCAGGCCTCGCCCAACAGGTAGGCAGTTGGCACGCGCTCTTCGATACGGCGCTTGAGCAGGTGCTGCAGGCGCACCCGCTCGTCGTCTTCGAGCATGCAGTCCAGGTAGCTGTCGGCCACCTCCCATGGCAGGTGCACCGCACCCAGCACCAGCAGACGGGCTTCGTCCCAGGCATTGTCGGCACCATGGCCGAAGAACAGGTCATGCTCATGGAAGCGGCTGACTGCCCAGCGGATGTAGTCGCGCAGGGTGCGCAGGCGGGATGTGATCACGGGGTACTCCTAATTCAGAACGGACAAAAGTCTAACAGCCTGGGGCACAGATTTGTTCCATCGCAGCGTTGCCGGGCTAGCCACAGGCCAGTAACCATGCCACTTGCGTTGTCAACCATTCCCATTGGCGCCAATGCAGGGGAGAATAGGTGCACAAAAGCCCTACCAAGGAGCCCTTGATGTCCGTTCCAACCACGATGTTCCGCCTCACTGGCCGCGATTACCCGCCGGCCAAGCTGAGCCACGCCAGCCTGATCATCATCGATGCGCAAAAGGAGTACCTCAGTGGGCCCCTGCAGTTGTCGGGCATGGACGAGGCCGTGGCCAACATCGCCAGGTTGCTCGACGCCGCGCGCAAAAGCGGCCGTCCGATCATCCATGTTCGCCACCTGGGCACGGTGGGTGGCCGTTTCGACCCACAGGGGCCCGCTGGCCAGTTCATTCCAGGGCTGGAGCCGCTGGAGGGCGAAATCGTCATCGAAAAACGCATGCCCAATGCCTTCAAGAACACCAAGCTGCACGAAACGCTGCAGGAACTGGGGCACCTGGACCTGATCGTGTGCGGTTTCATGAGCCATTCCAGCGTCAGCACCACCGTGCGCCGCGCCAAAGACTATGGTTACCGGTGCACACTGGTAGAAGACGCTTCGGCGACCCGCGACCTGGCGTTCAAGGACGGGGTTATACCGGCCGCGCAGATTCACCAGTGCGAAATGGCCGTGATGGCCGACAACTTCGCTTGCGTGGCCCCAACCGCCAGCCTGATCTGAGGCCCTGGCACGACCGCCCGGCAGCCGGGCGGAACCCAAGGGGCGGCGGCAGGTCGAATTCCGGATATCCACAGAGGAGAGCGGAATGAAGCTCAAAGGCAGTTTCGACGCCAAGCGCCTGCGCCCGCGCCAACCGCGTAACTGGGGCGCCCGCCTGGCGGCCGGGCTGTCCGCCCTGCTGGCGACCCTGGGCGTACTGCTGGCCATGGCCGGCATCGCCGGCTTGCTCGGCAACTACCCTGCCCTGCAGGAACTCAACGCCAACAAGGCGTTGTCCAGCATCGTTACCGTGGCTGGTTTGCTGCTGCTGTGGCTGGGCGTGCGCTTGTGGCGGCTCAGCCGCATTCGCCTGCGGCGCGGGCGTGAGCTGAACCTGTCGCCGCACCTGATGAAGAAGCATGATTGAGGGTTTTGTATTGGCTGCATAAAGCCCCCACAGTCGCGTAAACTACGCCGCCCACGTGGAGGCACCATGCAAGACGACGATTTTTCCCTGTTCAAGGCCGAAGTGCGCGGCGTAAAGCCGATCCGCCACGACCGCGCCGAAGTCGGCAAGCCCAAGGCCGACCGCCAGCAGCTGGCCGGCCTGCGCCAGGCGGCGACCGTTCGCAGTGACAAGGCGCTGGTCATCGACGGTATGTCTGACCAGTTCGTGATCGACGTGGGCGCCGAAGACGAACTGATGTGGCGCCGCGACGGCGTGCAGGAAACTCAGCTGCGCAAGCTGAAACTGGGGCAGATCCCGTTCGAGGGCAGCCTCGACCTGCATGGCATGACCGTGGAGAAGGCCCGCGAAACCCTGTGGGCCTTCATCGCCGAAGCCACCAAGCTGGAAGTGCGCTGCGTGCGCGTGACCCATGGCAAGGCTGCGCGCCTGGACGGCAAGCGGCCGATGATCAAAAGCCATGTCAACACCTGGCTGCGCCAGCACCCGCAGGTGCTCGGCTTTGCCTCGTGCAGTGCCCGCCACGGCGGCACCGGTGCCGTGTATGTGATGCTCAAGCGAACCATGCTCGAAGGCCGCGACGAGTAACGCCGTGCTTGCAGCGCCGCGCGCGCCGCCGTAACCTTCGTTTTTGCGATTTTTTCCCAAGGTAGATCCATGTCCCTGGAACAGAACTACACCGAGATCCTCAGCCAGCTTGGCGAGGACGTCTCCCGCGAGGGCCTGCTCGACACGCCCAAGCGGGCTGCAAAGGCGATGAAGTACCTTTGCCGCGGTTATGAGCAAACACTGGAAGAAGTGACCAACAACGCGTTGTTCAGCTCTGACAACAGCGAAATGGTACTGGTCCGGGACATCGAGCTCTATTCGATGTGCGAACACCACATGCTGCCGTTCATCGGCAAGGCGCACGTGGCCTACCTGCCCAAAGGCAAGGTGCTGGGCCTGTCGAAGGTCGCGCGCATCGTCGACATGTTCGCCCGCCGCCTGCAAATTCAGGAAAACCTCAGCCGCCAGGTGGCCGAGGCTATCCAGCAGGTTACCGGTGCCGCCGGCGTGGCCGTGGTGATAGAAGCCAAGCACATGTGCATGATGATGCGCGGTGTGGAAAAACAGAACTCGACCATGATCACCTCGGTGATGCTGGGCGAATTCCGCGACAACGCCGCCACCCGCAGCGAGTTCCTCAGCCTGATCAAGTAATTGGCTGCAGACCCCGAGCCGACCCTTGCAGGTCGGCTTTTGCATTTCAGGAGTTGCCCATGATCGTCAAAGCCCTGCGGGTTGGCCTCGGCCAAGTCATCGTGTTTGCAGACTGGGTCAGCCGCCCGGCCAAGCGCAAGCGCGACGCCGCCGCCCAGGCCCGCGTCGACCAGGCGGCCAAGGGCCTGGCGCTGTACCAGTTCCATGCCTGCCCGTTCTGCGTCAAGACCCGCCGCACCCTGCACCGCCTGAACGTACCGGTGGCGCTGCGTGATGCCAAGAACGACTCGGCGCACCGCCAGGCCCTGCAAGAAGGTGGCGGCCGGGTGAAAGTGCCGTGCCTGCGCATTGAAGAAGCGGGCAAGGTGACCTGGATGTATGAGTCCAAGGCCATCATTGCCTACCTTGATGAGCGGTTTGCCTCGGTCTGACAGGTTTCAGCTTTCCTGCACTGGCCATATCGCCGGCAAGCCAGCTCCCACAGGGATCGCCTTAGGGCTGACAGGTGTTTGCCATAAGGTATGGCAGCGCCTGTTGGAGCGAGCGCCGCCCGCGCGGCGCAATCGCGAGCTGCGCTCGCTCCTACGTTTGTT
>NZ_RHQO01000106.1:0-10785 GCF_003935475.1 Pseudomonas sp. p99-361
CGCGGGCGGCGCTCGATCTCACAGGCGCTGAAGATGCTCCGGCTACCCTTGCCAGGAACCATAGAATCTCCCACAGGCGTTCAGGTGTGCTGCCTGCCAACGAGGGTCAGAACACGTTCACGGGGTAATCGACGATCACCCGCAGCTCATCGTTGTCGCTGTTGCTGTCGATCGAGGCATAGCCCTGGCTGCCACGGTGGGTGGCATAGCGCACCAGCACCGACAGGTCCTTCAGGTCACCCTCCTGGAACACGTACTTCAGGTCCAGGTCGCGTTCCCAATGCATGGCGTTCTTGCCATCGGCACGGTAGTAGTCGTAATGGGTGGTGTCCTGGGTGGCCTTGGTCAGGTCCGCTTCGCCGCGCGAATAGGATAGCGAGCTGGTCAGGCCAGGCACGCCGACACCTGCGAAGTCATAGCTGTACTGCAGCTTCCACGACCGCTCGTTGGGGGCGTTGAAGTCCGAGTACATGCGCGAGTTGTCCAGGTACACGCTGTCGCCCAGGTTGATGTAGTCGAACGGGGTGTTGCCATTGACCCGCTGGTAGGCGGCGGTGACGCTGTGGTACCCGGCGTTGACGGTGAAGTGCACGCTGTAGGTGTTGTTGTCGATCTTGCCCAGCAGGGCCTGGCCGGTGTCCTGGGTGTGATAGAAGTGCACACCGGGGTTCAGGCTGACCAGATCGCTGACCACGTAGGTGTAGTCGAAATCAGCGTAGTACTGGTTCCAGATGTCCTTCAGTTCGGCGGCGTACAGGTTGGCGGTGATGTTCGGCGTACCGCTCCAGGAGGCACCAGCCCAGTTCAGGTGCTTGCTCTTGTCGTGTTCGTCGAGCGAGCCGTAGTAGGTGTCGATGCGGCGGTGGCCACTCTGGTTGTACGGGTGGGTGAAGCTCACCTGGCCGCCTTCGAGCAGCAAACCGTCGACGCTGGTGTTGATCAGGCTCACACCGCGGAAGGTTTGCGGCAGCATGCGGGTTTCGCCGCCGGCAATAACCGGGTTGGTGAGGAACAGGTCACCGGCCTTCAGTTCGGTGTCGAAGGCTTTGAGCTTGACTGCAGCGCCAGCGGTGGAAAACGAATGCGGCGCAGCACCCAGTTCGCCGTCGTCCTTGATGTGCGCTGGCAGGATGCTGGTGCCGGCATGGCCGCCGCCACCGTCGAGCTTCAGGCCCAGCATGGCATGGGCGTCCAGGCCAAAACCGACCGTGCCTGGGGTGTAGCCCGACTCGAACCGCGCCACTGCGCCCTGGCCCCACTCGCGGGTATCGCGCACGCCGGCGTTGTGGTTGTCGCGGTTGAAGTAGGCATTGCGCAAATGCAGATTGAAGGACGACCCTTCGATGAAGCCATCAGCCTTGTCTTCATCTGCCTGGGCGGCGCAAGGGATCGTTGCAGTCAATGCAATGAAAAACGGGGTGAAACGAAACGCGGAAGGCACCGGTAGAAGCTCCTTTGGTCTGACGGTGGGGCAGTTTTTATTTTGAATGTGCGTCTTTCTTATGGGTAAACGTTACAGCCGGGCTGAGAGTTACGGGCACATAAAAAAAGCCGCTGATGGGCAGCGGCTTTAAAAGGCTAACATATCGGCACAGGCTGTGCCCATGGCGTAGCCAAGGGAAAGTGGAAGCAACAACAGCGCCTGATCAGCTGTCGGCTTTGGCATCGACAGAGGCCTTGGAAGCTGTCTGTTCAGCATCTTTCATCACGTCGGCCTTATGTGCGGCAACGCTTTCGCGGGCCTCCTGGTGCGCGGCGGCGAGTTCGCTGTTACGGTTGACGAACGCCGGCGATTCTTCGGCCACGGCCAGGGGCGACAACAACAGGGACGACAGGACGAAAACGCTGGCAATACCCATACTGTTGGACATTTGAAACTACCTTCTTGCTGTGCAAGTGCTAATGAGGACGGGCTAAAGTTAGTCCTTTCATTGCACTTGATACAGAGCGAAGTGCGATAAGCACTGTTGCGCAAAAGGTAACGATGTACGCAAAAAGCAATAGGGCTTTCGTCTGCAAGCCGCAGGCTAGACGCGGCCTTTGCAGCCCCGACAATTGCCGCCCGGTCATTGAACCAGGGGCTGCTTCGCACCCCATCGCGACACAAGACCGCTCCTACAGGTCGGGAGCTGGATACCGAATGTATTCGCCCCGGCTTCACTGCGCACGAACACGTCCCCGCCATGCATCAGCGCAATCGCCTTGACGATGGCCAGGCCCAAGCCATGGTTACCGCCCCCGCTGTTGCTGCGCGCCGCATCCACCCGGTAGAAACGCTCGAACAGCAGCGGCAGGTGCTCGTCGGCAATCGCCGGCCCCGGGTTGCTCACGGCAATGCTGACCTGCTGCGGCCCGGGGACGATCCTTACCTGGATCACCTGGTGCGGCGCCGTATGCTGCACGGCATTGTTCAGCAGGTTGATCAACGCCCGGCGCAATTGGGCTTTTTCGATGGGAACCTGGGCATCGCCACTGACGCTGACGCTGACCTGCGCGTCTTCGAGAATGTAGTCAAGGTAGTCGAGTGTGGTCGCCACCTCTTCGGCCAGCGATGCCTGGGTCAGGGCAGTGGCTTTGCTGCCCTGGTCGGCACTGGCCAGGAACAGCATGTCGTTGATGATACTGCGCAGGCGCTCCAGCTCTTCCAGGTTCGATTGCAGCACTTCGAAGTAGTGCTCGGCACTGCGCCCGCGGGTCAGCGCCACCTGGGTCTGGCCGATCAGGTTGGTCAGCGGCGAACGCAGCTCGTGGGCAACGTCGGCATTGAACGCCTCCAGCCGTGAGTAGGCCTGGCTGACCCGGTCGAGCGCGGCGTTGAAGGCACTGGCGAACTGCGCCAGCTCAGGGGCCAGGGCCTGGGTTTGCAGGCGCCCGTCCAGGCGTGGCGGGGCCAGTGCCTGGGCCTCCCTGGAAAGCGCCAGCAAAGGGCGCAAGCCGATGCGCGCGACCCAGTAGCCCAGCACCGAGGCCAGCAGCACGCCAAGCACTGCCAGCCCGATGATCGCCAGCAGCAGGCTGTGCTGGGCCTGCCAGAAGGTTTCGGTGTCGATGCCAATCATGAACCGCAGTGGCGGGCGCTGGCCTAGCGCCGGCAGCTCGCTGACCAGCACTTTGTACGGGTAGGGGTGGTCCGGCAGGCGCAGGTCGCGCATGCCCTGCGCGCCCTCGGCGAACTGGCGCACCAGCGCGCTGGGCTGGCCATATTCATAGCCGGGGTCGCTACCGACCACCCAGAAACGGATGCGCTTGTCTTCCTCGCTCAGCAGGTTCAGCTTGTTGATGATCTTGGCCCAGTGCTCGGGCGTGCCGTAGCGGTTGAGTGTGGATTCGAGCACGCTGAAGCGCGCCTCCAGCTCGGCTTGCGGCAGCAGGTCGAGGCTGCGGTCGACCTGGCGATACAGGGCCGAGCCGATCAGCAGGAACACGGCCAAGGCCACCAGGATGAACAACGCCGACAAACGCAGCGCAATGGAGTTACCCCGCACGGTTTTCCAGGACATAACCCATGCCTCGAATGGTGTGCAGCAGTTTCTGGTCGAACGGCCCGTCGAGCTTGGCCCGCAGGCGTTTGATCGCGACCTCGACCACGTTGGCGTCGCTGTCGAAATTGATGTCCCAGACCAGTTCGGCAATTGCCGTCTTCGACAGGATTTCCCCCTGCCGGCGGGCCAGCACGCTGAGCAGCGAGAACTCTTTGGCGGTCAGGTCCAGGCGCTGGCCGGCCCGCGTGGCCTTGCGTGCCATCAGGTCGATCCACAGGTCGGCCACCTGAATCTGCAGGGGCTCATGGCTGCTGCTGCGGCGGGTCAAAGCCTGCAGCCGGGCCACCAGTTCCAGAAACGAAAATGGCTTGCCCAGGTAGTCATCGGCGCCTTCGCGCAGGCCACGGATACGGTCTTCGACCCGCTCACGGGCGGTCAGCATGATCACCGGGGTCTGCTTGCGCGCGCGCAGGGCGCGGAGCACGCCGTAGCCGTCCAGCCCGGGCAGCATCACATCCAGCACAATGACGGCATAGTCGCCCTCCAGGGCCAGGTGCAGGCCATCGATGCCATCGCGCGCCAGGTCCACACTGAAGCCTTGCTCGGTGAGGCCGCGATGCAGGTAGTCGGCGGTTTTTTCTTCGTCTTCGATGATCAGCACACGCATGGTCTTGTCCTAGCTGGCACTTGGCGCTGCCGCGCGGGCAGCCTGACGGCGATGGAACAGGCGCTCCAGGGCCAAGTATATGACCGGGGTGGTGAACAGCGTCAGCGCCTGGCTCACCAGCAGGCCGCCGACCACGGCAATGCCCAGTGGTTGGCGCAATTCCGCGCCGGTGCCAAAGCCGAACATCAGCGGTACCGCGCCGAGCAGCGCGGCCAGGGTGGTCATGATGATCGGCCGGAACCGCGTCAAGCAGGCCTGGTGGATCGCCTGTTCCGGTGAAAGGCCCTGCTGGCGCTGGGCTTGCAGGGCAAAGTCGATCAGCAGGATGCCGTTTTTCTTGACGATGCCGATCAGCAGCACGATGCCGATCAGCCCCATGATGCTGAAGTCCTGGCCCATGGCCCACAGCAGGATCAACGCGCCAAGGCCCGCCGAGGGCAGGGTGGAGATGATCGTCAGTGGGTGGACAAAACTTTCGTACAACACGCCGAGAATGATGTACACCGCCACCAGTGCCGCCAGGATCAGCCAAGGCTGGCTCGCCAGCGAGCTTTGGAAGGCCTGCGCCGCGCCCTGGAAGTTGCCGCTGATCGAATCGGGCATGCCCAGCTCGCGCTGGGTGCGTTCAAGGATGCTCACCGCATCGCCAAGGGCCACGCCCGGGGCCAGGTTGAACGACAGGTTGGCGGCCGGGAACAGGCCGTCGTGGCTGATCGACAGCGGCCCGGTACTGGGCGGCGCCACATGGGCCACGGCCGCCAGGGGCACCATTTCATTGCTCAGGGGCGAACGCAGGTAGAAGTAGTTGAGGCTCTCGGCTTTACCACGCTGGCGCGCATCCAGTTCCAGAATGACCTTGTACTGGTTGGTGTCGGTCTGGAACTCGCTGATCTGGCGCTGGCCGAAGGCGTCGTACAGTGCCTGGTCGACGTCTGTAGTGGTCAGGCCGAAACGGGCGGCGGCCTGGCGGTCGATGTCGATGCGCGTGACGCTGGCCCCCAGTTGCAGGTCATTGGACAGGTCGCGCAGCGCCGGGTTGTTGCGCAGCCGCTCGGTCAGGCGCTGGGTCCACAGGTTGAGCGCCTCGGCGTCGTTGCTCTTGAGCACGTACTGGTACTGGGTGCGTGAAGGGCCGGAGCTGAGGTTGATGTCCTGGCCGGCGCGCATGTACAGCACGATCCCCGGCACCTGGGCCAGCTTGGGGCGCAGGCGGTCGATCAGTTCGCTGGCCGAGACATCCCGCTCGCCACGGGGCTTGAGGGCAATCCAGAAACGGCCGTTGGCGATGGTCTGGTTGCTGCCGGTAACGCCCACCGAATGCGAGAACGCGCGCACCGCCGGGTCGGCACCGATGATTTTCGCCAGCGCCTGATGTTTCTCGATCATCGACGGGTACGACACATCCGCGGCCGCCTCGCTGGTGCCAAGGATGAAGCCGGTGTCCTGCAGCGGGAAAAAGCCCTTGGGGATGGCCACGTAGCCCACGACCGCCAGCGCCAGGGTCACTGCGAACACGCCCAGCGTCACGCGCTGGTGGGCGAGGGCACGGTTCAGGCCCCGCTCGTACCAGTTGACCAGGCGTTCGCCGAAACCGCCCTGGTGCCCGCCAGGTGGGCGGTGCATGAACAGCGCACACAAGGTCGGCGCCAGGGTCAGCGACACCACCACTGAAATCAGGATGGTGGATGTGGCGGTCAGGGCGAATTCCTTGAACAGCCGGCCAACCACCCCGCCCATGAACAGCAGTGGGATGAACGCTGCGATCAGCGACAGGCTGATCGAGACCACGGTGAAGCCGATTTCCCCTGCACCCTTGAGCGCTGCGGTACGGCTGTCGTCGCCGGCTTCCAGGTGGCGGTGGATGTTCTCCACCACCACGATGGCATCGTCCACCACGAAACCCACGGAAATGACGATGGCCACCAAGGTCAGGTTGTTCAGGCTGAAGCCCAGCACGTACATCAGTGCGCAACTGGCGATCAGCGAGACCCCGAGTACGCTGGATACCACCAGCGTCGCCGACCACTGGCGCAGGAACAGCGCCATCACCCCGATGACCAGCGCCACGGCGATCATCAAGGTCAGTTCCACCTCATGCAGCGAGGCGCGGATGGTTTGCGTGCGGTCTTGCAGCACCGACACCTCGACCGAGGCCGGCAGCATTTCCTGCAGCTTGGGCAGCGCGGCCATGACCCGGTCCACGGTGTCGACGATATTGGCGCCGGGCTGGCGGAAGATCACCAGATTCAGCCCCGGCTGGTCGCCGGACCAGGCCTTGACGTAGGCGTTTTCCGCGCCGCTGACGACCGTGGCCACGTCGCGCAGGTACACCGGGCTACCGTTGCGGTACGAGACGATCAGTTGCGCGTAGTCCTCGGGGTGGAACAGCTGGTCGTTGGCGGCCAGGGTCGACACGCTGTGTTCGCCGTACAGGGCGCCCTTGGCCAGGTTCAGGCTGGTTTGCGCAATGGCCTGGCGCAGGTCGGCCAGGGTCAGGCCGATGGCGGCGAGTTTTTCCGGCTGCGCCTGCACGCGGATCGCCGGGCGCAGTTGCCCGGTGATGTTGATCAAGCCGACCCCTTCGATCTGGCTCAACTGCCGAGCCAGCAAGGTTTCGGCGTAGTCGCTGAGGTCGTTGCCGGGCATCTGGCTGGAGCTGACTGTCATCACCAGCACCGGGCTGTCGGCCGGGTTTACCTTGCGCCAGGTGGGCGGGTTGGGCAGGTCTTGCGGCAGGCGCGCAGTAGCGGTGTTGATCGCCGCCTGCACTTCCTGCGCGGCCGTGTCGATGTTCTTGTCGAGGGTGAACTGTAGCACCAGGGTGGTCGAGCCCAGCGCGCTGCTGCTGGTCATCTGGGTCATGCCGGGGATGGCACTGAATTGCACCTCCAGCGGGGTTGCCACCGACGAGGCCATGGTTTCCGGGCTGGCGCCGGGCAGTTGCGCGGTCACCTGAATGGTGGGGAAATCGGCCTCGGGCAAGGGGGCGACCGGCAGCCGTGGGAAGGCGATGGCGCCCAACAGCACCAGGGCGAAGGTCAGCAACAAGGTGGCGATGGGGTGGTCGATGCACCAGGCCGAAACACCGTTGCGCGTGTTCATGGCTGGCTCCGCTGGTCTGCGATGGCCGGCGCTGGAGGCGCATCGGGGCTGACCTCGACTCGTGAACCGGGCTTGAGCCTCGACTGGCCATCGAGCACCAGGCGCTCACCCGGCTTGACCCCGGCAATGACGTTCAGCTCGCTGTCCTGGTACAGCACCTTGACCGGCACGCTGGTGACCTTGTCGCCGTCCAGGCGGTAGACGAAGTGCCCGTCCACCCCACGTTGCACCACCGGCGGCGGGACCACCAGGGCGTTTTCCTGCACGGCGGTGCGCAGGCGGACGGTGACCAGTTGCCCCGGCCACAGGCGGCCGTCCTTGTTGTCGAATTCGGCTTTGACCCGCACGGTGCCGGTGGTGGGGGAAACCTGGTTGTCGATCAGCGCCAGGTGGCCTTCGCCAAGCAGGCTGCGTTCGCCGTCAGCGTCCATGTACGCCTGCACCAGCGCAGGGGCCGGTGCCGTGAGCAGGCGTTGCAGGGTTGGCAGCATTTGCTGGGGCAGGGCGAACTCGACGGCGATCGGGTCGATCTGCGTCACGCTGAACAAGCCTTGCGTGTCGCTGGTGCGTACCAGGTTGCCCGGGTCGACGTTGCGAATGCCCACCCGGCCAGTCACCGGCGAGCGGATTCGGGTATACGACAGCTGCACCTGGGCGTTGGCGATGGCTGCCTGGTTGCCTTCGACGGTGGCCTGCAACTGGTTGACCAGTGCCTGTTGCTGGTCGAGCTGTTGCCTGGACACGCCGTTATCGCGGCTGAGCAGGCGGTAGCGCCGCAAGTCCACTGCCGCCACCTGGATCTGCGCCTGGCTTTGGCCGAGCAGGGCGCGCGCCTGGTCGAGCTGGGCCTGTATGGCGCGGTCGTCGAGGGTGGCGAGCAAGTCGCCCTGCTTGACCCACTGGCCTTCCTTGACCAGAACCTGGGTCAGAACCCCCTCGACCTGCGGGCGCACCTCGACGCTGTGCAGCGACAGCACCGAACCGATGGCACTGGCGTAGCGGGGTACGTCCTGTTGGGCGACGGTTACCACCCGCACCGGGATGGCCGTTTGCGAGCGGGCGGCGGGGGCAGGCTGGCGCTGGGTGTACCAAGTTCCCGCTGCTACCAGGATGAGCAGTACCAAGGCGGCAAGCAAGGCAGAGCGGAACGGACGTCGCATTGGTGCGGGCACCTTGGCCAATGGGGAGGGTGGTCAGTCATTCCATCTTATAGCCGCCGAACCGGGTCGGCAGCGTGACCGCTGGCTGACAACCGTGTCAGTTTCAGATAACCGGCTGCCCGGTCTGCTCCCTCGCGGGTGAACCCGCGCCCACCACCTGCAGGGCTAGAAACCGATAAAGGCGTAATACACCGGGGGCTCGTTGGTGGTGTGCAAGCCCTGCCCCTGCAAGCCCGCCGCCAGCGTCTCATCCTCCACATGCAAGGTCCACTGTGTACCGTCATCATCCGGCACCTGCGCCAGCGCCCCGGCAAACGCGCCCATGTCCGGCAGGTAGGCGGTAAACCCGTTGCCCTTGAGCGCACTGGTGGTCATGCCCAGTGCCTGGCACACCGCCACCTTGGCGCCAATGTCGTCACGGTCGGCCTGGCGCGAAGCCTGCACCAATGCCTCCAGCCCGGCATCCACCAGTTGCGTGCCGTGAAGCAGCGCAGGCCCCTGCTGCCAGGCTTCTGGCGGGCAGTCCTTGGTCTCTGGGCGCAGGGGGAGGTGCGGGTTGATTTCCACCGGGTAGATGCGGCAAACCAACGGCCGTTGCTCATAGATGCTGCAGCGGTCGTTGTCGTCCAGGTTGCGGCAGCGGCCGGGGTTGAACGCGGCAAAGGTCACCGACACCCGCGCCTGGCCATTGCCGCAGGCTACCGGGTACGACCGGCGCAGCACATGCTCACGTTGCTCCACCGGCATGCCCGGGCCATCGGTGACGAAGGCTTCGATCAGCACAACCACCTGACCGCCGTCATGTGCCCAGCGGCCTGCCTCGGCCAGGGTCAGGGGGACATGGTGGCCGCTGCAGCACCTGCCGCATCCGGTGCAGCCAAAACGCAAGGTGGCGGTCACTTGGCTTGCGGGCTCCATTCGCTGACGAAGGCACGCTGCTGTTGGCGGTCGTACAGGCACAGCTCGGTGCCAGTGCGCTGCTGCATGTGCTTCTGCGGGTAGACACCTTCGACCAGCAAGGCACTCATGCCTACCTGGTCATCGAATTCGGCGGGCTTGCCGCGGGCGTGGGCGTCCTTGAACTGGCTGGCCGCCAGGCAGGCTTTGAGCATCTGCTGGCGCTGCGTGTTCCAGGCCTGGCTGCTGGAAGCCTGGGCGATACCGCTGAAAAGAGCGCAGCCGATCAGGATGGAGCTGAGATACTTCATGGCGGGTTCCGGCAAATTTTTTGCGAGGGCCCGAATTATGCCCGACTTGCCCCCGGCAGCAAGCCGGGGAGTTTGTCGCTGAATATATCAGTGCTCGGCGAACACCACGGCACGTGCTGCCACCACCAGACAATCGGTCAGCTCCGGTGAGGAAAACTTGGTGAGGATGGCATTCGCCCCGGCCTGGGTTGCCTTCTCGCTGCTCATGGCGCTGTCCAGCGAGGTGTGCAGCAGCACGTACAGGTGCTGGAAGTCGGGGGTTTCACGCAGGGTTCGGGTGAAGGCGTAGCCATCCATCTCGCTCATTTCGATATCGGAGACGACCACGTTGATCTCCTGTGCAGTGCCTTGCAGTTCCAGCAGCACATTGATCGCGTCCTTGGCGCTGCGCGCGGTGTGGCATTCGATGCCCAGGTTGCGCAGGGTGTGCACCGACTGCTGCAGGGCCACCTGGCTGTCGTCCACCACCAGGATATTGGTGGCGGCCAGCAGGCTGGCGTCTTCTGCGCTTACTGAACCGCGCGCTGGCTCTGGCGCAGGCGGGGCAATGCCGTGGATGACCTTCTCGATATCCAGCACCTGCACCAAGGTGTTGTCGACGCGGGTAACACCGGTGATGAACGAGCGGTTGCCCGAGGCATAGGGCGGCGGTTTGATGTCGGTGCTCAGGCAATGCACGATGCGGCTTACGGCCTGCACGTGCAGGCCCTGGCGCGAACGGCTGATCTCTGTGACGATCAGGCAACCGCCTTGCGGGTCCTCAAGCGGCTGCTCGCCGATGGCACGGGACAGGTCGATGACCGACAACGAATGGCCACGCAAGGTGGCTACGCCTTTCACGTGGGGGTGCGACTCGGGCAGCTTGGTCAGCGGCGGGCAGGGGATGATCTCGCTGACCTTGAGCAGGTTGATTGCCATCAGCTTGCCGCTGCGCAGGGTGAACAGCAGCAGCGACAAGGAGTCCGCGCGGGCTTTTTGCGTGGCCATGGTGACCTTCGGTGGGAAACAGGGGGGATAACCGGTTATCGGCCTGGTCGGGCCGGGCTTTAGGTCTGTATTGCCTGTTCTGGCCTAATCGCCGGCAAGCCGGCCCACAGGGATCGCCTTAGGGCTGACAGGTGTTTGCCACAAGGTATGGCAGCGCCTGTTAGAGCGAGCGCCGCCCG
>NZ_RHQO01000107.1:0-10041 GCF_003935475.1 Pseudomonas sp. p99-361
CGAGCGCAGCTCGCGATGCGCCGCGCGGGCGGCGCTCGCTCTAACAGGCGCTGCATACCTTGTGGCAAACACCTGTCTGCCCTGATGCGATCCCCGTGGGAGTTGGCTTGCCGACGATGGTCCGCAAAGCGGCCCCAGGGCCTCAGCCCTTGTTACCGACCAGGCTGTCGACCGCCGGCACGCGCGTGTCGCTCTCCATCTGCGCATCGTGTTCCAACTGGTGGCTGAAACGCTCCAGCGAGGCATTGGCCGGCTGTGAATCGCTGGCAAACACCGGTGGGCTGAGCAGGTACGCCGACAACAACTGGCTCAGGGCCGCCAGGCTGTCGATGTGCGTCCGCTCATAGCCGTGGGTGGCATCGCAGCCGAACGCCACCAGCGCGGTGCGAATGTCGTGCCCGGCCGTTACCGCCGAATGGGCATCACTGAAGTAGTAGCGGAACAGGTCGCGGCGTACCGGCAGGTCGTGGTCGCCGGCCAGTTTCAGCAAGTGCCGCGACAGGTGGTAATCATAGGGCCCCGACGAGTCCTGCATGGCCACGCTCACGGCATGCTCGCTGGAGGCTTGCCCGGGCGCCACCGGGGCAATGTCGATACCGACGAACTCGCTGACGTCCCAAGGCAGGGCACCCGCTGCGCCCGACCCGGTTTCCTCGGTAATGGTGAACAGCGGGTGGCAGTCGATCAGCGGTTGCTGGCCGCTCTCCACCACTGCCTTGAGCGCGGTGAGCAGCGCCGCGACACCGGCCTTGTCGTCCAGGTGACGGGCGCTGATGTGGCCGCTGTCCGTGAACTCGGGCAGTGGGTCGAAGGCCACGAAGTCCCCAATGCTCACCCCCAGCGCCTCGCAATCGGCGCGGGTGGCGCAATAGGCGTCCAGGCGGACTTCCACGTGTTCCCAGCTCACCGGCATCTGGTCGATGGCGGTGTTGAAGGCGTGCCCACTGGCCATCAGCGGCAGTACGCTGCCGCGGAACACGCCGGTGTCGGTGAACACGCTGACCCTGCTGCCCTCGGCGAAGCGGCTGGACCAGCAGCCAACCGGCGCCAGGGCCAGCCGGCCGTTGTCCTGCAGTTGGCGCACGCTGGCGCCGATGGTATCGAGGTGCGCGGATACGGCGCGGTCGGGCGAGGTTTGCCGGCCCTTCAAGGTCGCGCGAATGGTGCCGCGACGGGTCAGCTCGAAGGGGATGCCCAGTTCGTCCAGGCGTTCGGCCACGTAGCGCACGATGGTGTCGGTGAAACCGGTCGGGCTGGGGATGGCCAGCATCTCCAGCAGCACGCGCTTGAGGTATTCGAGATCGGGTTCGGGGTGTCGCTCGGACATGGTTGAATACTCCTTGCTCCTGTGCCGGCCTTTTCGCGAGTGAACCCGCGAAGAGCCCGGCACTGGTTTACGCCAAAGGCCGGCTATGCGGGAACAGCAGGTCGATGAAACGCTCGGCCGTTGGCTGCGGTTCGTGGTTGGCCAAGCCGGCGCGCTCGTTGGCTTCGATGATCACATACTCGGGCTGTTCGGCATCACGGACCATGAAATCCAGCCCGACCACCGGAATTTCCAGCGCCCGGGCAGCGCGCACGGCGGCGTCGGCCAGCACCGGGTGCAGGCGGGCGGTAACGTCTTCCAGGGTGCCGCCGGTGTGCAGGTTGGCGGTGCGCCGCACGGCCAGGCGCTGGCCGGGGGGCAGTACGTCGTCGTAACCCACGCCCGCAGCGCGCAGGGTACGTTCGGTTTCTTCATCCAGCGGGATACGGCTTTCACCCGCCGTAGCGGCCTGGCGACGACGGCTTTGGGCCTCGATCAACTGGCGCACACTGTGCTTGCCGTCACCCAGCACCTGGGCCGGGTGGCGAACGGCCGCTGCCACCACTTCATAGCCGATCACCACGATGCGCAGGTCGAGGCCGGCATGGAAGCTTTCCAGCAACACCCGGCTATCGAACTGGCGGGCATGGCCGACCGCCTGGGTCACGTCGTCGATGCAGGTCAGGTTTACCGCTACGCCCTGGCCTTGTTCGCCGTCAACGGGCTTGACCACCACCGCGCCATGCTCGTCGAGAAAGGCCAGGTTATCGTCGGCATTACCGGCCAATTGTTGCGCCGGCACCTGCAGCCCGGCAGTGCGCAGGGCATGCTGGGTCAGGCGCTTGTCCTGGCACAGCGTCATGGTCACGGCGCTGGTCAGGTCGCTGAGCGACTCTCGGCAGCGGATGCGCCGGCCGCCCAGGCTCAGGGTGAACAGCCCGCCGGCGGCGTCATCCACCTGTACCTCGATGCCGCGGCGCAATGCCTCGTCGACGATGATGCGTGCATAGGGGTTGAGGTCGGCCTGTGGGCCGGGGCCGAGGAACAGTTGCTCGTTGATGCCGTTCTTGCGCTTGACGGCGAAGGTGGGCAGGTTGCGAAAGCCAAGCTTCTGGTACAGGCGCTTGGCCTGGCGGTTGTCGTGCAGCACCGAAAGGTCGAGGTAGGCCAGGCCACGGCTCATGAAGTGCTCGATGAGGTGGCGCACCAGCACTTCACCCACGCCGGGGCGGGTGCAGTGCGGGTCGACTGCCAGGCACCACAGGCTGCTGCCGTTCTCGGGGTCATCGAAAGCCTTGGCATGGTTCAGGCCCATGACGCTGCCGATCACCGCGCCGCTGTCTTCGTCTTCAGCCAGCCAGTAGACCGGGCCGCCCAGGTGCCGAGGGGTAAGCAAGTCGGCATCGACCGGCAGCATGCCGCGCACTTGATACAAGGTGTTGATGGCCTGCCAGTCAGCCGGGTTCTGCGCCCGCCGCACGCGAAAACCGCGAAATACCCGCTGGGCTGGGCGGTAATCGGTGAACCACAGGCGCAGGGTGTCGGATGGGTCGAGGAACAACTGTTGTGGCGCCTGCGCCAGCACCTGCTGCGGTGCTGCCACATACAGCGCGATATCGCGTTCGCCTGGGCACTCGCCTAACAGGTCGTCGGCCAGGTCGGCCGGCTCGGCATAGGTGTGGCCAATCAGCAGCCGGCCCCAGCCGCAGTGCACGGCACGCGGCTGTTGGTGGGGCTGGCTGCCGTCGCCGGCCAGGCGCGCCTGCAGGCGCTCGTAGGACGGCGCCTGGCCACGCAGCAGGCGCTGACCGTAGGCGATTTCGTGGGGTTTCATCGGTCAGAGTCCTTGTTCGCTCAGCCACAGGTTCAATGCTGCCAGTTGCCACAGCTTGGAACCGCGCAGTGGCGTCAATTGGCCGTGCGGGTTGCTAAGCAGGCGGTCGAGCATGGCTGGGTTGAACAGCCCACGGTCCTGGCTGGGGTCGGTCAGCAGCTCGCGTACCCAACCCAGTGTGGCGCCTTCCAGGTGCTTCAGGCCCGGTACCGGGAAGTAGCCCTTCTTGCGGTCGATCACTTCATGCGGGATCACCCGCCGTGCGGCTTGCTTGAGCACCTGTTTACCGCCGTCTGGCAGCTTGAAGCGCGCCGGAATGCGTGCCGACAGCTCTACCAGGCGGTAGTCGAGGAACGGGGTGCGTGCTTCCAGGCCCCAGGCCATGGTCATGTTGTCGACCCGTTTGACGGGGTCGTCGACCAGCATCACGGTGCTGTCCAGGCGCAAGGCCTTGTCCACCGCCTGCGGCGCGCCGGGGCGGGCGAAATGCTCGCGCACGAAATCGCCAGCGGCATCGGTATCCAGCAACCACGGCGCCTGCACAGTATCGCGGTACTCGTCGTGGCTGCGGTCGAAGAAGGCGTTGCGGTATGCCGCGTAGGCATCGTCGGCGCCGTCCACCTGCGGGTACCAGTGGTAGCCGGCGAACAGTTCGTCGGCGCCCTGGCCGCTTTGCACGCCCTTGCAATGCTTGGCCACTTCCCGCGACAGCAGGTAGAAGGCGATGCAGTCGTGGCTGACCATCGGCTCGCTCATGGCGCGGAAGGCGGCAGGCAGCTGGTCGATGATTTCGTGCTCGGCAATGCGCAACTGGTGGTGGCGCGTGCCGTAGTGCCGGGCGATCAGGTCGGAGTACTGGAACTCGTCGCCGCGCTCGCCGCCGGCATCTTCAAAGCCGATGGAGAAGGTCGACAGGTCGTCCACACCGACTTCGCGCAGCAAGCCGACCAGCAGGCTGGAGTCGACACCGCCGGACAGCAGCACGCCCACGTCCACGGCGGCACGCTGGCGGATGGCCACGGCTTCGCGGGTCGCGTCCAGTACGCGGGTGGTCCAGCCTTCCAGGTCCAGCTCACGCTCATCGGCGTTGGGCCCGTATTGCAGTTGCCACCAGGTCTGGCGCTCGATTTCGCCGTGGCGGTCGATACGCATCCAGGTGCCGGGTTCCAGCTTTTGCACGTTCGCCAGCAAGGTGCGCGGTGCCGGCACTACGGCATGGAAGTTGAGGTAGTGGTTGAGCGCCACCGGGTCGAGCATCGGGTCGATGTCGCCGCCCTTGAGCAGCGCTGGCAGGGTCGAGGCAAAACGCAGCCGCTCGCCGTTGCGTGACAGGTACAGCGGCTTGACGCCCAGGCGGTCGCGGGCCAGGAACAGGCGTTGGTTATCGCGTTCCCAGATGGCCAGGGCGAACATGCCGTTGAGTTTCGGCAGTAGCGCCGCACCCCAGGCGTGGTAGCCCTTGAGCAGCACTTCGGTGTCGCCGTCCGACCAGAACTGGTAGCCCAAGGCCTGCAGCTCCTGGCGCAACTCGGGGAAATTGTAGATGGCACCGTTGAATGCCAGGGACAGGCCCAGGGTGTTGTCGACCATGGGCTGCGCCGAGCCGTCGGACAGGTCCATGATTTTCAGGCGGCGGTGGCCGAGGGCTATCGGGCCCTGGCTATGGAAGCCCCAGGCATCCGGGCCGCGTGGGGCCAGGTGATGGGTAATGCGCTCTACCGCCGCCAGGTCGGCTGGGCGTGGCGCTTGGCCGATGGGGGTGAAACGTAACTCTCCTGCTAATCCGCACATAAGTCCTTACCGGTTTTTCCGTTGGGGAGGTGGTGCCCCGGATTAGGGCACCTTAAGGAACTGACCCATGTGCTTTATGAGAGTTTTAGAACAATCTGTTATATGCGGCTGCGGCCTGCGACGCTTTTCTGCCCAATCGCGACACCGGTTTTGCCTTGCAGGAACGGCCCTGTGTGGCGATCGGGCTGCACCGCAGCCCCGGCTCCATCACTTGCCCCGTATCAGCCTGCGCAGGGCGAAGCGGTTAGGATGGCAAGCCTGCGCCACCCCTTGAGGCACCGGCAGCGGCTCCCCGCACACCCACGCCGCCAGCAGTTCCCCACTCAACGGCGCGGTGATCAACCCGCGCGAGCCATGCCCGCTGTTTACATACAGCCCGTCCAGCCAGGGGCAAGGGGCTTGCGGCACCTGCCGCGCATCACGCGCCAGTACCGCGTAGGTGTCGGCAAACGCCTGTGCATCGGCCAGCGGCCCGACAATCGGTAGGTAATCCGGGCTGGTGCAGCGGAATGCGGCCCGCCCTTGCAGGTGCTCAGGGTTCAGCGTTGCCACGCCCAGGCGTTGCGCCAGGTCGGTCGATATCTCGTCCAGCAACGCCAGGTTGCCCTGGTGTTCGGCCACCGTCGGCGCCAGGTTGTCACTGTTGAAATCAAAGCTCGCGCCCAAGGTATGTTCATCACCACGCGGCGGTGCCACGTAGCCCTCGGCGCACACCACGGTGCGAAGTGCCCGGCTGCCGACGGTGGCCGGCAAGCGGGTGATCTGGCCGCGGATGCGCTTGAGCGGCAACCCGGCACAGGCGTCGAAGCGGCGGACCTCGGCGGCTGCAGCCAGAACCACCACCGGCGCGCTGGCCAGCAGGCGCTCGCCGGCCCAGGCCTGCCACTGGTCAGCCACTTTGCGCAGTTCGATGACTTCCTGGTGGGTCACCAGCCGGATACCAGGGTGCTGCAACTGCTGCTGGCACAGGGCAGGCGGGTGGACCCAGCCGCCTTCGGGGTAGAACAGCCCGCCAGCCGGCAGGGCGACCCCGGCGACGGCTTCGGCCTCGGTACGTTGCAGCGCGTGCAGCAGGTCGTGGTCGAACGCGCCAGCCAGTTTGCCCTGGCGCTCGGCTTCCTTGGCGTCGAACGCCAGTTGCAGCACGCCGCAGGCATCCCAGTCCTGGCCCCGTTGCAGGCGTTCGAGCTGGCGCCGGGTGTAGCCGAAGCCGGACAGGATCAGCTGCGACAACGCCGTGCCATGGGCGGACAGCTTGAGGTACAGCACCCCCTGCGGGTTGCCCGAGGCTTCCTGCGCGGCGGCGGCATGGCGTTCCAGCACGGTCACCTGCCAGCCACGCCGGGCCAGGCTGGCCGCGCTGGCGCTGCCGGCGAGCCCGGCGCCGATCACCAGCGCCTGGCGCGGGCCCAGCGTGGCGGGCGGGCGTGCATACCAGGGGGCGCCAGGGGCGGGCAGGGCGCCGACGTAGGCGCCGCTCATCACTTCCCACTTTTTGCCGATGCCCGGCACCTTCTTCATGGCAAAGCCCGCTTCGACCAGGCTGCGGCGCACCCAGCCGGTGGTGGTGAAGGTGCCCAGCACTGTCCCTGAGTGGGACAGCCGCGCCAACTGGGCGAACAGCTGCGGGGTCCACATGTCGGGGTTCTTGGCCGGGGCGAAGCCGTCGAGGAACCACACGTCCACCTGTGCATCGAGCTGCGGTAGCTGCTCCAGCACATCGCCGATCAGCAGGGTCAGGGTGACCCGGCCCCCGGCGAAGGTGAACTGCTGAAAGCCGGGGTGCACCGCCACATACTGGGCCAGCAGCGGCTCGGTGTAGGCGGCGAGCTCCGGCCACAGGCGTACGGCGCGGGCCATGTCGGCAGCGCCCAGGGGGTACTTTTCGACACTGACGAAATGCAGGCGTGCACCACTGGGCGCGTGCTGGTCGAACAATTGCCATGCGCAGAAGAAGTTCATGCCGGTGCCAAAGCCGGTCTCGCCGATCACCAGGCTGCTGTGTGCGGGCAGGTTGGCGAAGCGCTCGGCCAGGCGGGTTTGGCCGAGGAACACATGCTTGGTTTCTTCGATGCCTTCGTTGACCGCGAAATAGACGTCGTCGTACTGCCGCGAATGGGGGCGGCCCTGGTCGTCCCAGTCGATCTGGGCGTGCTGGAGAAGGGTGGATTCAGGCATGGCTGGTTCGCTGGAGATGAGTGGCAAGTTGCAAGTTGCAAGTTGCAGGTCGCAAGTGGCTAGAAAAAGCAGATGGTGGCATGGCTTACGTTTTCTTGCGACTTGCGACTTGCGACTTGCGACTTGCGACTTGCAGCTTGCAGCTTGCAGCTTCGAATTCCGCTAGTCTTGGTTATCCATTGAAGGAGCCCATGCATGTTCGAATCCGCCGAAATCGGCCACAGCATCGACAAGGAGGCTTACGACGCCGAGGTGCCCGCGTTGCGCGAGGCCCTGCTCGAAGCCCAGTACGAACTCAAGCAGCAGGCGCGCTTCCCGGTGATCGTGCTGATCAACGGCGTTGAAGGCGCTGGCAAGGGTGAGACGGTAAAGCTGCTGAACGAGTGGATGGACCCGCGCATGATCGATGTGCTGACCTTCGACCAGCAAACCGACGAAGAGCTGGCCCGGCCGCCGGCATGGCGCTACTGGCGGGCCTTGCCGCCGAAGGGGCGGATGGGCGTGTTTTTTGGCAACTGGTACAGCCAGATGCTGCAGGGGCGGGTGCACGGGGTGCTCAAGGATGCCGTGCTCGACCAGGCCATCACCGGTGCCGAACGCCTGGAGCAAATGCTCTGCGACGAAGGTGCGCTGATCATCAAGTTCTGGTTCCACCTGTCCAAGAAGCAGATGAAGGCGCGCCTGAAATCGCTGAAGGACGACCCGTTGCACAGCTGGAAAATCAGCCCCCTGGACTGGCAGCAGTCGAAAACCTACGACCGCTTCGTACGCTTTGGCGAGCGCGTGCTGCGCCGCACCAGCCGCGATTATGCACCGTGGCACATCGTCGAGGGGGTCGACCCCAACTACCGTAGCCTGGCGGTCGGGCGCATCCTGCTGGAAAGCTTGCAGGCCGCGCTGGCCAACAACCCCAAGGGCAAGCACCAGGGGAACGTGGCCCCATTGGGGCGTAGCATCGATGACCGCAGCCTGCTGGGGGCGCTGGACTTGAGCGTGCGCCTGGACAAGGCCGATTACCAAGAGCAGCTGGTGACCGAGCAGGCCCGCCTTGCCGGGCTGCTGCGGGACAAGCGGATGCGCCGCCATGCCCTGGTGGCGGTGTTCGAAGGCAACGATGCTGCCGGCAAAGGCGGAGCCATCCGCCGGGTGGCCGCTGCGCTGGACCCGCGCCAATACCGTATCGTGCCGATTGCCGCGCCCACCGAGGAAGAGCGCGCGCAGCCTTACCTGTGGCGCTTCTGGCGGCACATACCGGCGCGGGGCAAGTTCACCATTTTCGACCGCTCCTGGTATGGCCGAGTGCTGGTGGAGCGGGTAGAGGGGTTCTGCACGCCGGCTGACTGGATGCGCGCCTATAGCGAGATCAATGATTTCGAGGAACAGTTGGTGAACGCCGGGGTGGTGTTGGTCAAGTTCTGGCTGGCCATCGACCAGCAGACCCAGCTGGAGCGCTTCGAAGAGCGCGAGCAGATCCCGTTCAAGCGCTACAAGATCACCGAGGATGACTGGCGCAACCGGGACAAATGGGATGACTACGCCCAGGCCGTGGGGGACATGGTCGACCGTACCAGCAGCGAGATTGCGCCATGGACATTGGTAGAGGCCAACGACAAGCGCTGGGCCCGGGTGAAGGTGCTGCGCACCATCAACGAGGCGCTTGAGGCGGCGTTTGCCAAGCACAAGAAGTAGATTGCCGGGTTTGGCCTCAAGCCATGCTGCAAAAGAATGACCTGATGAATTCTTTTCTCGGCACGTTCCCCCGCACCTCCCCAGCAAGCCCGTAGAATCAAGCAATCGCCACCACGGGCTTGATCGAGGACTTTATGCATACCACTTCCGGCCGCTGGGGCTATGGCCTGTTCCTGGCACTCTTGACGGCGCTGCTCTGGGGCATTCTGCCGATCAAGCTCAAGCAGGTACTGCAAGTGGTCGACCCGATCACCGTCACCTGGTACCGCTTGCTGGTCTCGGGCGGCCTGCTGTTTGCCTGGCTGGCGGCCCAGCGGCGGTTGCCCCCCATTCGTAAACTGCCAGCAAAGGGCAAGGGCCTGGTGGCCGTTGCTGTCTTCGGCTTGATGGGCAACTACGTGCTGTACCTGATCGGGCTCAACCTGCTTAGCCCGGGTACTGCACAGTTGGTGGTGCAGATTGGCCCGGTGTTGCTGCTGGTGGCCAGTGTGTTCGTGTTCCGTGAGCGCTTCAGCCTGGGGCAGGGTGTAGGGCTGCTGGTGCTGCTGGCGGGGTTTGGCCTGTTCTTCAACCAGCGCCTGGACGAACTGCTGACCTCGCTGGGGGCCTACACCACGGGTGTGCTGACCATATTGCTGGCCACCAGCATCTGGGTGTTCTATGCGCTGAGCCAAAAGCAGTTGCTGACGGTGTGGCATTCGCAGCAGGTCATGATGGTGATCTACCTCAGTTGCGCCGCGCTGCTCACGCCCTGGGTGCACCCGCTGCAGGCGTTGCAACTGACCCCGGTGCAGGGCTGGCTGTTGCTGGCGTGCTGCCTGAATACCCTGGTGGCCTACGGCGCGTTTGCCGAAGCGCTGGCACACTGGGAGGCATCACGGGTGAGTGCCACGCTGGCACTGACGCCGCTGGTGACCTTTGTTGCAGTGGCGTTGGCGGCGCTGGTATGGCCTGACTATGTGCACGCTGAAGATATCAATGCGCTGGGCTATGTGGGGGCGGTGACGGTGGTGTTCGGCTCTGCCCTGGTGGCGTTGGGGCCATCGCTGGTGGCCGGCTGGCGTGCCCGCAGGGCGCGGTTGGCCCATGTTCCTTGATCGCCTGTAGTGGCCCCATCGCTGGCAAGCCAGCTCCCACAGGACCGCGCAAAGCTCAGGCCCGAGGTACCACCCTGTGGGAGATTCTATGGTTCCTGGCAAGGGTAGCCGGAGCATCTTCAGCGCCTGTGAGATCGAGCGCCGCC
>NZ_RHQO01000108.1:0-10009 GCF_003935475.1 Pseudomonas sp. p99-361
CCCGAAACAAACGTAGGAGCGAGCGCAGCTCGCGATGCGCCGCGCGGGCGGCGCTCGATCTCACAGGCACTGCATATATTGTGGCGACCACCTGTCAGCCCTGATGCAATCCCTGTGAGGCTTGCCGGCGATTGGGCCATTGAGCGCTATTTATTCGGCAGCAGGCTTACGCTTCTTCAGCGGCGCCAGGCCATCGGCGCTGGCCAGTGGCGCGTTGGCCTTCGGCTTGGCGGTAGGCTTGCGCTTGGCGGCCGCCTTCTTGTCGCCGGTTTTTTTCTCGATCTTTTTCTTCTTGCTCCCGGCCGCCTTGCCCGAGGCCTTGACCTTCTTCGGCCCGGTGTAGGTGCCCTTCACTTCCTTGATGACGCGGCGCTCGAACTGCTGCTTGAGGTAGCGCTCGATGCTGGACATCAGGTTCCAGTCATTGTGGGTGATCAGCGAGATTGCCAACCCTTCACCACCGGCACGCCCGGTACGGCCCACGCGGTGCACGTACTCGTCGCCGCTGCGCGGCATGTCGAAGTTGATCACCAGATCGAGACCGTCGATGTCCAGGCCACGGGCCGCCACGTCGGTGGCCACCAGCACCTTGGAGCTGCCCTGCTTGAAACGCTCGATGGCCAGCTTGCGGTCCTTCTGGTCCTTCTCGCCGTGCAGTACGAAGGCCTTCACATCCTTGGCCACCAGGTGGCCGTAGATACGGTCGGCCAGGGCGCGGGTATTGGTGAAGACGATTGCCTTGTCGAAGGTTTCATTGGCCAGCAGCCACTGCACGATCTGCTCTTTGTGCTGATCGTGGTCGGCCGTGATGATCTGCTGGCGAGTGCCTTCGGCCAACTGCGAGACACTGTTGAGCATCAGGTGCTCCGGGTCTTTCAGCACCTTGCCGATGATGTCGCGCAGGGCCGCACCGCCGGTGGTGGCCGAGAACAGCAGGGTCTGCTCACGGTTCTCGCACTCCTTGCACAGACGCTCCATGTCTTCGGCGAAGCCCATGTCGAGCATGCGGTCGGCTTCGTCGAGGATCAGCACCTGCACGTGGGACAGGTCGAGGTTGCCGGCGTTGAGTTGCTCGAGCAAACGGCCCGGGGTGCCGATCAGCACGTCCGGCACCTTGCGCAGCATGGCGGCCTGTTCCTTGAAGTCTTCACCGCCGGTGACCAGGCCCGCCTTGATGTAGGTGAACTGCGAGAACAGCTGCACCTGCTTCAGGGTTTGCTGAGCCAGTTCGCGGGTAGGCAGCAGGATCAGCGAACGGATTTCGACGCGCCCGCCTTTCAGGTCGACCAGGCGGTTGAGCAGCGGCAGCACGAAAGCTGCCGTCTTGCCGCTGCCGGTCTGCGCGGTCACGCGCAGGTCACGCCCTTGCAGGGCCAAGGGGATGGCCGCGGCCTGCACCGGGGTTGGCTCGACAAATTTAAGCTCGGCCACGGCTTTAAGCAGGCGTTCATGCAGGGCGAATTGGGAGAACACGGAGGTAACCTCAGGCAAGTGCGGGAAATTCAGTTGCATAGGGTAACGTTTTCTGCCGCCTTAGCCGAATTTCTTTTGGCAACTTTGTCGCCATCCGCGCTCTAATGGCACCTCGTTTCGCAACAAGACTGTATGCAAGCCCATGGATATCCAACAAATCTGGCGTGATTCCCTCGACCTGTGGGGCACCCTCGACCAACACCCCATGCTGCACGCGGCCATCGGCCTGGCGGTACTACTGCTCATCTCCCTGGTCATCGGCCGCCTGGCACGCTTTCTGATGCTGCACGGCGCGCGCCTGCTGGCACGCCAGCCGGCACTCAAGTGGCTGGACGACCTGCGTCACAACAAGGTCTTCCACCGCCTGGCGCAGACCACCCCGTCACTGGTGGTGCAGTTTGGCCTGAAACTGGTACCGGAGCTGTCCGATACCGCCCAGCACTTCCTGGGCAACGTCGCCCTGGCGTTCACCCTGCTGTTCATGACCATGGCGCTGTCGTGCCTGCTGGATGCCCTGCTCGACATCTATGCGCGCACCGAACACGCCCGCACCCGCTCGATCAAGGGTTATGTGCAGCTGGCCAAGATGATGCTGTGGATCTTCGCCTCGATCGTCATCGTCGCCACCCTGATCGACCGCTCGCCCCTGCTGCTGCTGTCGGGCCTGGGCGCTATGTCGGCGGTGCTGCTGTTGGTCTACAAGGACACCCTGCTGTCGTTCGTCGCCAGCGTGCAGTTGACCAGCAACGACATGCTGCATGTCGGTGACTGGATCGAAATGCCCCAGGTTGGCGCCGATGGCGACGTGGTGGACATTACCCTGCATACGGTGAAGGTGCAGAACTTCGACAAGACCATTGTCTCCGTGCCCACCTGGCGCCTGATGAGCGAGTCGTTTCGCAACTACCGCGGCATGCAGCAATCCGGCGGCCGGCGGATCAAGCGCAGCCTGTTCATCGACGCCGCAGGTGTGCGCTTCCTCACCCGCGAGGAGGAACAGCGCCTGTCCCAGGTCAGCCTGCTGGGCGACTACCTGGCCGGCAAACGCCAGGAGCTGCAAAGCTGGAACGAAGCGCTGGGCCCTGTGGCCGAACTGTCGGCAAACCGGCGCAAGCTGACCAATATCGGCACCTTCCGCGCGTTTGCCCTGGCCTATCTGAAAAACCACCCCAATGTGCACCCGAACATGACCTGCATGGTGCGGCAGATGCAGACCACCGCCGAGGGCGTGCCGCTGGAAATCTACTGCTTTACCACCACCACGGTGTGGGCGGACTACGAGCGCATCCAGGGGGATATCTTCGATTACCTGCTGGCGGTGTTGCCGGAGTTTGGCTTGAGCCTGTATCAGCAGCCGAGTGGCAACGACATGCGCGTGGGGTTGGCCGGGCGCACGGCGGCAGAGCCGATGCCGCGACGCCTTGAAGAAATGAGCGAGGCTTGAGATTGGGGGGCTGCTGCGCAGCCCATCGCGACACAAGGCCGCTCCTACACTGGGCGCGCAGCCATGCAAGCCTGCGCAATAGCCCGTTCCGCCTACGGCCTTAGAAGTCCACCTTGCCCCGCCCCGCCTTGACCGTACTGCGTCTGGCCTTCCCTTCGAGCCGGCGGGTCTTCGAGCCGAGGGTGGGCTTGGTGGGGCGGCGTTTCTTTTCGGTCTTGCCGGCAGCGATGATCAACTCGGCAAGGCGTGCCAAGGCATCCGCGCGGTTCTGCTCCTGGGTACGGAACTGCTGGGCCTTGATGATCAATACGCCATCGCCGGTGATGCGGCTGTCCCGTAGCGCCAGCAGCCGATCCTTGTAGAACGCGGGCAGCGATGAGGCGCGTATGTCGAAGCGCAGGTGCACCGCGCTGGACACTTTGTTGACGTTCTGCCCACCCGCGCCTTGGGCACGGATGTAGCTCAGCTCGATGTCCGTATCCGGCAGTTGCACACCGTTGGAGAGGGTCAGCATGTCAGGCCTTGCCAGCCAACGGCGTTCGCCCACGGCCACCCAGGCGGCTCAGCCATACCGAAGCGATGATGATCGCACCGCCAATGAACAGCCGCCCCAGTGGCTCGTGCTGGTTCCAGATCAGCAGGTTGAGCAGCAGCCCCACAGGCACATGCAGGTTGTTCATCACCGCCAGGGTAGCGCCGGATACCAGGCACGCACCCTTGTTCCACCAGTACAGGCCCAGCGCCGTCGGGCACAACCCGAGGAACAGCAACACCAGCCATTGCACATCGGTACTCGGCAGGTGCTGGGCATTGCCGAACAGCAGGAAGGCCGGCAGCACCACTAGCAGGGCGCCGAGGTAGAAGTAGCCAAAACGGGTGTAGTGCGGCAGGTCGCTGGGGTTGCGTGCGACCAGGTGGCGGTACAGCACCTGGCCGGCGGCGTAGGTGAAGTTGGCCAACTGCAGCAGCAGGAAACCGGTAAAGAACTCACCGCTGATGCTGTCGAAGCGGATCACCGCCGCGCCAGCCACGGCCACCAGCGCGGCCAGCAATGCCCACGGGTTGAAACGCCGGTTCATGGCGTCTTCGATCAGGGTTACATGCAATGGCGTGAGGATGGTGAACAGCAGTACTTCCGGCACCGTGAGCACGCGAAAGCTCAGGTACAGGCAGACGTAGGTGATGCCGTACTGCAACGCACCGATCAGCAGCATCGAGCGCATGAAGCGCGGCTCGACCTGGCGCCAGCGGGTCAGCGGCAGGAACACCAGGCCGGCCAGCAGCACCCGCGCGAGCACGGCGAAGTAGCTGTCGACGTGCCCAGCCAGGTACTCGCCGATCAGGCTGAAGGAAAACGCCTGGATCAGCGCGACGATTATCAGGTAGCCCATGGTTGTCTCTCGTGAATCAAGGCGGCGACCTTAGCGGGTTGCAGGCTTTGTGATCAACCATGAGGAATGTGGGGGCTGTGCCGGCCTGTTCGCGGGCTTGCCCGCTCCCACCGGTATATCACCGCACCTGAGCCCTGTGATGTACCTGTGAGAGCGGGCAAGCCCGCGAACAGGCCGGCACAGCCATCCACAAAACACCAGGCATAAAAAAGCCCGGCCACCAAGGCCGGGCAGGTACACCCAAAGGAGCAAAAACAGGTGTCAGGGTTGGGAATTCGATAACGCTCAGGCCACCGCCGCCAGTTTGGCCTTGGCCTGGTTGAGGCCCTTTTCGTGGAACTCGCCGCTCATGTTCAGGCCCTCGGCATGGATGAAGTCGACATCGTGAATACCGATGAAGGCCATCACCTGCCGCAGATACGGTTCCTGGTGGTCGCTGCTGGCACCGGCATGGATGCCGCCACGGGCGGTCAGGACAATGGCGCGCTTGCCGGTCAGCAGACCTTGCGGGCCAGTCGGGGTGTACTTGAAGGTGATGCCGGCACGCAACACATGGTCCAGCCAGGCCTTCAGAGTGCTGGGGATGGTGAAGTTGTACATGGGGGCAGCCATTACCAGCACATCGGCCGCCAGCAATTCGTCGGTCAGTTCGTTGGAGCGGGCCAGGGCCTCCAGCTCGGCAACGCTGCGCTGCGCTTCGGGCTTCATCCAGCCGCCCAGCAGGTTGGCATCCAGGTGCGGCACCGGGTTCAGCGCCAGGTCGCGCAGCGTGATCTGATCGGCCGGGTGGGCAGCTTGCCAGTGCGCAATGAAGTCCTGGGTCAGCTGGCGGGAAACGGAATCCTGCTGGCGGGCGCTGCTTTCGATGATCAGTACGTGGGCCATGAGCGGTGCCTCCATCGGCAAAAGGGTTGCGATTCGATGGAGGTGAGATTAAGGCTTGACCTATCGATAAAAAAGCGTAAAAAGTGGGTTCAACCTATCGATTAATCAGTTTATTCCGCACTGCATTGCACGGCAATGCGCAGCTTGATGATCTGCCGGTTGAATTTGGCCGTGACGTCGGCGCTTTTCCCGGCCGCTACGTTCACCCGGCGCACCCGTGGCGCCTCCGGGCCATTACGGAAGGTCACCTTGCAGGCCGCCGCGACCTGCCCATAGTTGTTCAGGGTAATGGCGCCGATGTCGTAGGCGGTGTCGTAGGCGGTGTAGTCGAGCTTGACCCCGTCCAGGTGCTTGTCCACATCGATGGGATAAGCCATGGCCCCGAGGGGCAGGCACATCAATATTGCCGCACAACATTTCTTCATGGCCGCTCTCCTTGCAAAGAGCGCAGCTTAGGACAACAGGAGCGAAAGATGAAAGCGCCGCGCGTAACCCTTGACCAGTGGCGGACCCTGCAAGCAGTGGTCGACCATGGCGGGTTTGCCCAGGCCGCGGAGGCCCTGCACCGCTCGCAATCTTCGGTCAGCTACACCGTGGCCCGCATGCAGGAACAACTGGGCGTGCCCTTGTTGCGCATCGACGGCCGCAAGGCGGTGCTGACCGAAGCCGGCAGTGTGCTGCTGCGCCGCTCGCGCCACCTGGTCAAGCAGGCCAGCCAGCTCGAGGACCTGGCCCACCACATGGAGCAGGGCTGGGAGGCCGAAGTACGCCTAGTGGTCGACGCCGCCTACCCCAGCGCCCGGCTGGTCCGCGCGCTGGCCGCCTTCATGCCGCAAAGCCGAGGCTGCCGCGTGCGCCTACGTGAAGAAGTGCTGTCGGGCGTGGAAGAAGTGATGCACGAAGGCATCGCCGACCTGGCCATCAGCAGCTACAGCATCGGCGGCTACCTGGGCGCCGAGCTGAGTGCCGTGGAGTTCGTTGCCGTTGCCCACCCCGAACACAGCTTGCACCGCCTGGGCCGTGAACTGACCTTCCAGGACCTGGAAAGCCAGCTGCAAGTGGTGATCCGCGACTCTGGCCGGGCCCAGCCACGCGACGTTGGCTGGCTGGGTGCCGAACAGCGCTGGACCGTCGGTAGCCTGGGCACCGCCGCCACCTTCGTCAGCAGCGGCCTGGGCTTTGCCTGGCTGCCCCGGCACATGATCGAGCGCGAGCTGCGCGAAGGCGTACTCAAGCCTTTGCCGCTGGACCAGGGTGGCAGCCGCCACCCACTGTTCTACCTTTATTCGAGCAAGGAAAAGACCCTGGGCCCGGCCACGCAGATTCTCATCGATTTGCTGCGCAACTTCGACACAGCGCCGCTGGACGTGCCCTTCGCAGCCCCCCCACAAGCTTGAAAGGACCGCGCCCATGGCCTACTTCGAACACGAAGGATGCACGCTGCATTATCAGGAATACGGCCAAGGCCAACCCCTGGTGTTGTTGCATGGGCTGGGCTCCAGCAGCCAGGACTGGGAGCTTCAGGTGCCCGTGCTCAGCCAGCACTACCGGGTGATCCTCATGGACATCCGTGGCCACGGCCGCTCCGACAAGCCACAGGACGGCTACCACATTGCAACCTTCAGTGCCGACCTGCTGGCCCTGCTCGAACACCTGCACACCGGGCCGGTGCACTTCGTGGGCCTGTCGATGGGCGGCATGGTCGGCTTCCAGTTTGCCGTCGACCACCCTCAGTGGCTGCGCAGCCTGTGCATCGTCAACAGTGCCCCCGAGGTCAAGCGCCGCAGCCGCAGCGACTGGTTGTGGTGGCTCAAGCGCTGGGGCCTGGCACGCGTCCTGAGTGTCGAAACCGTGGGCAAAGGCCTGGCCGAACGGCTGTTCCCCAAACCCGAGCAGGCCGCGCTGCGGCAGAAAATGGCCCAGCGCTGGGCGCGCAACGACAAGCGCGCCTACCTCAAAAGCTTTGATGCCATCGTCGACTGGGGCGTGCAGGAACGCATCGGCCAGATCCAGTGTCCTACCCTGGTGATTGCCGCCGACCACGATTACACGCCGATACAACTGAAACAACGCTATGTCGCCCTGATCCCCAACGCCAGGCTGGTCGTCGTCGACGATTCCCGGCACGCTACACCCCTCGATCAACCCGAGGTCTTCAACCAGACCCTGCTGCAGTTCCTCGCAGCCGCTTCCACCCCTCAAGGATCTTTGAGCCCATGCTGAAAAAACTCCTGCTCACCGCCTGCTCACTCGCCTTCGCCACCAGCGTCATGGCCTCCGACAAGACCCCGCACGTGCTGCTGGACACCAGCTTCGGCCAGGTCGAAATCGAGCTGAACGCCGAGAAGGCACCGGTCAGCACGAAGAACTTCCTGCAGTACGTCGACAGCGGCTTCTACAACAACACCATTTTCCACCGCGTGATCCCCGGCTTCATGGTCCAGGGTGGCGGCTTTACCGAGCAGATGGTGCAGAAAGACACCAAGGACCCGATCAAGAACGAAGCCAGCAATGGCTTGCAGAACACCCGCGGCACCCTGTCCATGGCGCGCACCTCCAACCCGAACTCGGCTACCAGCCAGTTCTTCATCAACGTCGCCGACAACGATTTCCTCAACCCGGGCCGCGATGCCGGTTACGCCGTGTTCGGCAAGGTAACCAAAGGCATGGAGGTGGTCGACCAGATCGTCAACTCGCCCACTACCGTGAAGAAAGGCATGCGCGATGTGCCGGCTGACCCGGTGTTCATCAAGTCGGCCAAACGTATCGACTGACCGCAGGCTGCACAGGGACGTGCAACCGCCTGAAGGCAGGCTGGAACAGGAGTGTCGCTACCCATGCTGTACCGTCGTTTCGAGCAACTGATCGACATCTTCCGCGAAGCACCCAGCGAGTCGCCGCCGAGCACCGTGTGGGCGTTCTACCTGTATTACCTGCGCCAGGTCTGGCCCAGCTTCCTGGCGCTGCTGGTGGTCGGCCTGTTCGCCTCGCTGATCGAGGTAGCGATGTTCAGCTACCTCAGCCGCATCATCGACCTGGCCCAGGGCACACCCAACGTCAATTTCTTCAGTGAGCACAAGGGCGAGCTGGCCTGGATGCTGGTCGTGATCCTGCTGCTGCGGCCGCTGTTCTTCGGCCTGCACGACCTGCTGGTGCACCAGACCATCAACCCCGGCATGACCAGCCTGATACGCTGGCAAAACCACAGCTACGTGCTCAAGCAGAGCCTGAACTTCTTCCAGAGCGACTTTGCCGGGCGCATTGCCCAACGCATCATGCAAACCGGCAACTCGCTGCGTGATTCCGCCGTGCAGGCGGTGGACGCGCTGTGGCATGTGCTGATCTACGCCGTTACCTCGCTGGTGCTGTTCGCCGAGGCCGACTGGCGCCTGATGCTGCCACTGCTGCTGTGGATCGCCGGCTACATCGGCGCGCTGTGCTACTTCGTACCCCGGGTGAAAGAGCGCTCGGTGATCTCATCCGACGCCCGCTCCAAACTGATGGGGCGTATCGTGGACGGCTATACCAACATCGCCACGTTGAAGCTGTTCGCCCACACCGATCACGAGCAGCAGTACGCGCGCGAAGCGATCCGCGAACAGACCGAGAAAACCCAGCTGGCCTCGCGGGTGGTTACCAGCATGGACGTGGTCATCACCACCCTCAACGGCCTGCTGGTGGTCAGCACCACCGGCCTGGCGCTGTGGCTGTGGAGCCAATCGCTGATAACCGTCGGCGCCATTGCCCTGGCCACGGGCCTGGTGATCCGCATCGTCAACATGTCCGGCTGGATCATGTGGGTGGTCAACGGCATCTTCGAAAACATCGGCATGGTCCAGGATGGCCTGCAGACCATCGCCCAGCCTGTCACCGTCACCGACCGGCCCAACGCCCCGGCCCTGAAAGTCAGCCGTGGCGCGGTACGTTTCGACAATGTCGACTTTCATTACGGCAAGGCCGGCAACGTGATCGAAGGCCTGAACCTGGACATCCGCCCCGGCGAGAAAATCGGCTTGATCGGCCCTTCCGGGGCTGGCAAGTCGACCCTGGTCAACCTGCTGCTACGGCTGTACGACGTGCAGGGCGGGCGCATCCTGATCGACGGCCAGGACATTGCCGAAGTCAGCCAGGCCAGCCTGCGCGCGCAGATCGGCATGATCACCCAGGACACCTCGTTGCTGCACCGCTCCATCCGCGACAACCTGCTGTACGGCCACCCCGGCGCCAGCGATGCCGAACTTCAGGAAGCCGTGCACCGGGCCCGGGCCGACGAGTTCATTCCACAGCTCTCGGATGCCCAGGGCCGCAGCGGTTTCGATGCCCATGTGGGCGAACGCGGGGTCAAGTTGTCGGGCGGCCAGCGCCAGCGTATCGCGATTGCCCGGGTACTGCTGAAGAATGCGCCGATCCTGATCATGGACGAAGCCACGTCGGCGCTGGACTCAGAGGTCGAGGCAGCAATCCAGGAAAGCCTGGAGACGCTGATGCAGGGCAAGACGGTGATCGCCATTGCCCACCGGCTTTCCACCATTGCCCGGATGGACCGGCTGGTGGTGCTGGACAAAGGGCGCATTGTCGAACTTGGCAGCCACAGTGAACTGCTGCAACAGCAGGGGCTGTATGCCCGGTTGTGGCACCACCAGACCGGGGGGTTTGTCGGGGTTGACTGACGCCTGTAATGGCCCTATCGCCGGCAAGCCGAAGGGATCGCATGGGGCTGACAGGTGTTTGCCACAAGTTATGCAGCGCCTGTGAGATCGAGCGCCGCCCGCGCGGCGCATCGCGAGCTGCGCTCGCTCCTACGTTTGTTTCGGGC
>NZ_RHQO01000109.1:0-9539 GCF_003935475.1 Pseudomonas sp. p99-361
GCTCCTTCGATCAACGAAGGCTGGGAAACCGGCATCAAGTTCACCCCGGCCAGCTGGGTCGATGGCCGCCTGGCCTACTGGCGTCAGGACGCCTCTGGCGAAGTGAGCCGTCGCCTGAACGACCCCAGCGGGGAGTCGGACAATGTTGGTGAGACACGGCGCTGGGGCTACGACCTGCAGGTCGACCTGCACCCGAGCGAACGCACCGAGATGTGGATGTCGTACTCATGGCAATATTCGAAGATCCTCGAGCCGAGCAGCGCCTTGCCTGGCAGCAAAGGCAAAGAGATCGACCATGTGCCGCACCACCTGTGGAATACCGGCATCAACTACCAGGCCACGCCTGCCCTGCAACTGAGCGCCTGGGCAAACGGCCAGACCCACTACTACCTGGAGCGCGAGAACACCCAAGGCACCTACGGTGGCTATGTGTTGCTGAACCTGGGGGCAACCTACCAGGTCAAAGCGTCGATGAGCGTGGACCTGCAGCTGAAAAACCTGACCAACCGCTATTACGAGTACGCCTGGTACGACCCGGATGGGGCGCACGCTTCGCTGCACGCCCCCGGTGACGGGCGCGCACTCTATGCCGGTGTGACGTTCGACTTCTGATGGCAAAGCGGGCTGGCCACGCTGGCGCCGAGCAGGCGAGCAGACGCTCGCCTGTGGCACGGCCAGCCTGTTACAGGCTCATGTTCAACGACACGAATGCCGAACGGCCTGGGGCGGGCGAGAACATGGGCTGGTCGTTGCCGCCCCAGAAGAAGTTGTCGTACCAGACATATTCATATTCGCGGCCCAGCAAGTTCTTCACCTGCAGATCCACGCTGGTGGACGGGGTGATCCGGTAACTCACGCTGGCATCCACGACCACGAAGCCACCGTACTTACCCTGCTCGTTGAGCTCATCGATGTAGTAGCTACCCTGTGCCCGCCCCTGCGCGCCGAACTTCCAGTCGTCATTGTAGCGGTACTCGACGCCCACATTGCTGATGTAGCGAGGGGTGGAAAACACTTCTTTTCCTGACAGCGACTGACCGTTGGCAGCCAGGCCCTTGACCACTTTCGCCTCCTGAACCGCGTGGGACGCCCAGACCGTCCACTGTTCATCCAGCTGTGCGCTGATCTGCATGTCCACGCCACGGCGGCGGGTTTCGCCGAGCCCCACCGTGGTACCGGTGCTGGGCATGTTCGCGACTTCATCGGTCGCGTCCTGCTGCCACAGCGCAAGCCGCGCCTGGGCACCCGGGAACGGCTGGAATTTCACCCCAACCTCCTTGCCCGTGTTGATGGACGGGTCGTACGAGGCTTGCCCGGGCAGCAGGTAAGCCGGTTCCGCGGAGCCGGTGAGCACCTGGAAGGTGCGCCCCCAATTGGCGTAAACGTCGATTTCGGGGGTGAGGCTGTAGATCACACTGAGTTTCGGTTGGCGGATCCAGCCATAGTCCTGCAGGGATGCCTTGGCGCCACCGAGCACCTCGGTGTTGCCGGAGAATTTATCCACCCGCATGGCAGGGATGATCTTCAGCGCATCGGTAGGCTGAATGACCGCCTGCACGTACCCGCCGATATTGCGCAGGGTGTAAGCGTCGTCATTTTGCACGCGCGCCGGCGGCGCGTCGAAGTCGGTTGGCACACCGTAGTTGTAGCGCAGACGACGGTACAGGTTGTCCTGCTCTTCGTAGTTGATGCCGCCATCGAGCGTCAGCAACTCGTTGGCGCGCCAGGTAAGGTTGCTGAGCATGCCGCGCTGCTGCTCGTCCCACTGGCGTCGCTGGCGAGGTGCGTTGCCAGGCCGGTAATCGGTGAAGGTGACAGTGCGGTCATCGTTGTAGCTGTTGTAGTACAGCTTGCTGCTCAAGCCAAGGTCATCGGCCAGCTGCCAGTCACTGTGCACGCTCACCTGCTTCATGTCGCGGTCGTCACCATCATTGCCGTTCTTGGCAGGTGACTGGGTGCGGCTGGCGTGCAGTTGGTCACGGGTGAGGAAGCCCGGCTCCTGGGCTTGATGATGATAAAGCCGGGCAATCAGCCCGACACGGAAGGTCTGGTCATCGTTGTTGACAAACCATTTGCCGCCCAACGCATATTTGTTCGAGTTGCTGTGGTCGCGGTAGCCGTTGCTGTCCTGCTTGGCGAGCATGTAATTCTGGGCGAAGTTGCCCTCCTCGTGGCCGACTGCAACTGCACTTCACGGGTATCGAAGCTGCCGTAGGTCACACGGCTATCGACATAGTTGCCGCCCTGGCGTGTGGCAAAGTTGATGTTGCCACCGATGTTGTGCAGCCCATAACGCGGGTCGTTGGTACCGCGCACCACCTCGATGTATTCGATGTCCAACGGGAAAATCATGTCGATGAAGCGCTGGTTGCCGCTGTTGACGTTGCTTGGCACGCCATCGATCAACGTCTTGATGCCGTTGATGTAGCCCTCGCCGTTGAACGCACGGAAACTGACCTTGCCAGACTCTGCACCTTGGCCGGTTTCGGTCAACTGGATGCCTGGCATCTGCCCCAACAGCTGCCAACTGTTCATCACGTTCTTGTCGCGCACTTGGTCGCTGCCAAGAACGTCGACCGAGGTCAGCACGTTTTCGGTGCTCAAGGCTACGCCGGTGGTCTGGGTGATGTTCACGTCACCGAGCGTGATGGTCGAGTTGCCGGTTTGTCCGGCGACAAGGTCAGGTGTGAACATTGCCGTGAAAATGGCAAACGATGCTTGGGGGAATCGCATGGATAGTCCTGAGTCGGGCATGGGTTGTTGTATGGCAGACAAATGCACGGCAAGGCCAAAGGCCAGTGCTGCGCTGATTTATGTTATACCATAACCTTTTGCGCCACTAGCTTAGGCTGCTGTCGGCATACCCCCACCCGGTATCGCGTGAGCCCATTCCAGCAGAAGCTACCCGGTTCGAGCGGATTCGAGCTTGGGCAGCAGCATGAGGCCCCACCCATACATCCCACCCAGCGGAATCACAAGCTCGGCACCTTTTTTTGACTCATTTTTCACAAGCGATGGGCGATCGTTGAGCCATCCCTACGTGTGATAGCAGTTCCCATTGGCCCGTCTAGCAGCGGGCTATCTTTTGCCCGCTATTTACGGCCAGCGCGGGCAGTAACCCGTACCAGCCCACCGTTGCTGCCCCATCAGAACTCGGTGACCACGGTCACACCTGCCGTATCGAAGCGGTCCATGTTCATCAACGCGTCGATGGACTGCGCCAGGTTGATGGTCTTGCCCACCAACTTTTCAGGGGCCAGCTTGCCCGAACCGATCATCTCCATCATGGCATCGTAGCGATGCGCTTGCATGCCATGGCTGCCGTAGATTTCCAGCTCATGGGCAATCACCTTGCTCATGGGGATCGCAGGCTGGGCGTGGTCTGCCAGCATCAGCCCGACTTGTACATGCCGGCCGCGACGGCGCAGGTTGTTGATGGAGTTGAAGCACGTGGTCGGGTGGCCCAATGCGTCCAGCGACACATGTGCGCCGCCCCGGGGTGATTTCCATCACCGCCTCCGTCACGTCCGCTACCTGACTGGCGTTGATGGTGGCCACGGCGCCCAGTGCCCGCGCCAGTGCCAGCTTGTCATCCGCGATATCGATTGCAACCACGTTGGCACCGATGGCCTGGGCGATCATCACCGCCGAAAGGCCCACGCCACCGCAGCCATGCACCGCGACCCACTGGCCTGCGCCGACCCTGCCCTGGTCCACCACCGCGCGGAATGAAGTGACGAAGCGGCAACCCAGGCTGGCTGCAGTCGCATAGTCCATGGTTTCCGGCAGGGCCACCAGGTTCAGGTCAGCCTGATGGATACCCACGTATTCAGCGAAAGACCCCCAGTGGGTAAAGCCGGGCTGGAACTGGGTGTAGCACACCTGCTGATTGCCACTGTGGCACTGCGCACAGGCGCCACAGCCGCCTACGAACGGAACGGTTACCCGGTCACCCACCTTCCACTGGGTCACATCGCCGCCTACGGCGGCGACCACGCCTGCCAGCTCATGGCCTGGAACGTGGGGCAGTTGTATGTCGGGATCGTGGCCTTTCCATCCATGCCAGTCGCTTCGGCACACGCCTGTGCCTTTGACTTCAATCACCACACCATGCCGCTCCGGGCTTGGATCGGCGATATTCATCAAGCGCGGTGGCTGAGAAAAGGCTTCGTAGACGACAGCTTTCATGACGTTTACCCCTGCTGAAAACGGTTGGATGAGTCGTGCTTCCGGCAGCGCCCGAGCAGCGCTTTCCGGCGGCTATCAGTATGAAGAAAACGGCTGAAATTACCTTTCAGAGTTCGGTTGACATGGGTGCACAAGTGAAATAAACCTTCAAAAAGCTCATTGATTGTGAAGGATTGGCGCATGGCCGACGCACTGGACAAAGTAGACATTGCAATAGCGGACAGGCTGCAACGTGACGGCAGGCTGTCGAACGTCAAGCTGGCCGAGCAGTTGTGCCTGAGTGAGGCATCATGCTGGAGGAAACAGAAGCGGCTGGAAGCGAGCGGCGTGATAGAGGGCTACCAGGCCATACTCAACCGCAAGAAGCTGGGTTTGGGGGTGATGGCGTTCGTGCAGATTTCCTGCACCGACCACAGCGAAGAGGCGACCGCGAAGTTCGAAAAGATCATCGCGGCGGCTCCGCAGGTGCTGAGCTGCCACAACACCACGGGCGAAGCCGACTTCCTGCTTCAAGTTGTCGCCCGGGACTTGGACAGCTATAGCCGCTTCATCGACAAGGTGCTGCGCAAGTTGCCCGGCGTGGCGAGTATCAGGTCCAACCTGTCGTTGCGCGAGATGAAAACAACCAACCAGTTCCCCGTGGCCGAACTCCTGAGCCTTTGATCAGGCCCTTGGGGTACTGGACGGCAACTCGCCGAAGCGCCGGCGGTACTGCTCGCTGAAACGGCCAAGGTGGTTGAACCCCCAGGCTTCGGCAACCTCGGACACCAGCCGGTCCGAGCCGCTGCACTGCAACTCATTGCGTGCAGCATCCAGGCGCAGCGCCTTGACGTACTGCATGGGAGACTGCTAAAGCGCGCGCTGAAAGCCTTCGCTCAAGGAGCGCACGCTGACCCCCGCTGCGCTGGCAATGTCTGTCAGCTTGATATCGTCGCGCAGGTGCTCACGGATATACCCCTCGGCACGCTTCACATGCCGGGGCATCAAGGGTTGCGGACCGAACCCGGCGCCGTGATCGGCATGCAGCGCGTGTATGAGGATGAACAGCGCACTTTGCTGCAGAAACTCCAGCGTGCGAGCATCGGGCGTAGGCTCTGGGCCGATCATGTACGTCATCAACAGGTTGAGAAAGCCGATCCAGCGCATCTGCGCCGTACCGCCGGCTTGCAACATTGCATCGAATCGCAGTGGCCTGGCCGGCATGCAGCCGTGGAAATCCACGCAAGCCACCTCGATCAGCGCCAGGGGGAATTGAGCGGTTGTCCACGGCGAGCCGGTTCGCGCTGTAATTGGCTGCAAGCACGTCCGACGCCTGCCGCGCATCGCAAGCCTCGACCTGGTCTGCGGTAAAGCTGAACGCGGCTTGTGTATAGGTACGCAGCAACGAAACCGCATGGGCAACGCCGTTGCAAGAGGCCATGGTTGTCACAGCGCGCCACTCTTATTGTTGTTGTGAGTGCTCACGTTGTAAGCAATCAGCCGGGGGAGTGAATGCCGGCCATCGCGAGACCCGCCTACAACGCTGCGGTGACGCGCCCCTTTGGCTACCTTGCTGACGGCTGTTCAATCCTCGCGAATATGCCGCTCCTGGCGTTCCTGACGTTCTTTCGCTTCGATGCACAGCGTGGCTGTCGGGCGCAGCAGCAAGCGCCTGAGACCAATGGGTTCGCCAGTGTCCTTGCACCAACCGTACTCACCCCGGGCAATGCGCTCCAAAGCCTCGTCGATCTTGTCCAGCAGCTTTTTCTCCCGCTCCAGCAAGCGCAGTTGCCAGTGCCGTTGCTCTTCCACGGTGCCCAGGTCGGAGGGGTCGCTGCTGGGTTCGAACTGCTGCATCAACTCGAACTCACGGGAAATTCGCGCTTGCAGCTCAGTCCGCTGTACCAGCAGCAGATCACGGAAAAAGGCCAGCTGTGCAGCGTCCATATAGGCCGCTTCAGGCATGCGGAGCAATTGGTCTTCGGTCATTGCAGTCGTTCTCGCGTGGAGGGTTGCGTTTCAGCGCCGCTGGCCATTGAACGCCAGCGTTAAGCCTTGGCAGTGCGCGTTCAAGTTGTGCTCATGCCAGGCCAACTGGCCGGACACGATCGTGGTCGTGACCCGATGGCGCAGGCAGTGGTGCTGCAAAGGTGTCCACTGGCAGCGGGCAAGGACCGGGTCGAGGCCAACCGGCCTGGGTGCGTCGAGGCGTTCGACCAAGGCCAGGTCAGCCCAGTAGCCTTCGCGCAGGTAGCCACGTGCCTCTATCGCGAACAGGTCGGCGACCGCATGGCTGGTTTTACGCACCAGCTGGGTGATCGGCAGCAGCCCCTGCTCGACCAGCTCGAACAGCGCTGGCAGTGCATGCTGCACCAACGGCAACCCGGAAGGTGCCAAGCCGTAAGGCTGTTGTTTCTCTGCCAGCGTATGGGGGGCATGATCGGTGCCGATCACATCGATGCGGTCCTCCAGCAAGGCCTGGCGCAGCGCGTCGCAGTCTGCAGTGGTCTTGATCGCCGGGTTGCACTTGATGAGATTGCCCAGGCTTGCGTAGTCGCGGTCATCGAACAGCAGGTGGTGGACGCACACCTCAGCGGTGATCAGCTTGTGGGCCGACGGGCCAGGCTCGAACAGCCGCAACTCCCTGGCAGTGGTCAGGTGCAGCACATGCAGACGGGTAGCGAAACGGTTTGCCAGCTCGACCGCCAGGCTGGACGAGCGCCAGCAAGCGTCTGCATCGCGTATCAGCGGGTGCATCGCTGGCGTGATGCCTGCGCCGAACTGCGCACGGTAGCGGGCTTCGTTGGCAATGATCGAAGGGGTATGCTCGCAATGCGCCAGCAACACCGTCGGTACACAGGCAAAAAGCCGCTCGAGCACCCTGGGGTCATCAACCAGCATGTCGCCGGTGGAGGCCCCCATGAATACCTTCACCCCGGCAATTTGCCGGGGATCCAGACGGGCAACGGTCTCCAGGTTGTCCTTGCTCACCCCAAAATGGAAACCGTAGTTGGCAACCGATGAGCTGGCAGCGCGGGCCTTCTTGTCGTCAAGGGCCGCCAGCGTCAAGGTGGCCGGCCTGGTGTTGGGCATGTCCATGAAACTGGTGATACCACCGGCCACGGCAGCGCGTGACTCACTGGCCATGCAGCCTTTGTGCGTGGCGCCGGGTTCGCGAAAGTGCACTTGGTCGTCGATCATGCCAGGCACCAGCCAGCGGCCTTGGGCATCGATCTCCACAGGGGCATTCATGCCCTCGATGCTGGCGGCGATCTTGTCGATTCGGCCGCGGGCAATGAAGACATCGGCCTCGAACACCTTGCCCTCGTTCACCAGGCGGGCATTTCTGATCAGGATACGGCTCATGAACGCGCGTCCCCGTGGCTGACACTGGCTGGCTGCTTGAACCGGAACGACATGACCCATCACTCACTGCTAAAATGTTATGTTATAACACTGTATGCCAGTGGGTATTTCCCCGTCACCCTCTTCTTGCATTACAGGTAATCCGCATGCGCGCTTCTCACACTTCTGCCGCCGAACCCTACGCCGACACTGAACTGGCCTGCCTGGCGGGGGCCAAGGCTGCGCTCTATCGCTGGGCGGCGACGGTCGCCACGCGTGACGTCGACCAGGTGCTGGCGCTTTATGCACCAGATGCGATCCTGGTGCCGACACTGTCGAACCAGGTACGGGACTGCGACGACAGCCGTCGCAACTACTTCGACAACTTCCTGGCCAATGATGGGCTGGTGTGTGACATCCAGGTATTCAAGAAACGGGTAAGCCGCAAGCTCGGCACCGTGGTGGTCGGTGGGCTCTATACGTTCGTCTATCGCCAAGCAGGCGTTCAGCGGGTGGTGCCCGCGCGCTTCCTGTTCACCTTTGAACGGATCGACGACCAGTGGCTGATCACCGGGCACCACTCGTCGATCGAGGCCTGAGGGTGGTGCCAGCAGGCGGCCGAGGTTCGCATCCGCCGCGAGCACGAGGTGCAGCTACCGCCGAGGGTAGCTCGGTGGGCCTTACAGCTGCCGCAGCACTGCGTGTATTTCAGCCACGATCTGGCAGCTGGCCTGCTCGACCGTGCCTTCATTGCGGCACAGCACCCAGCCCTGTTCGGCAACCGCACGTTCGAACGCCTCGGTGCAGGCTACCTGTTCATCCAGGGTGTGGATGACGGTACTGCGCAGCCCGCGGGTGCGCGCAGCCGCCCGGGCCCAGGAGGTTTCGGCGGCGGTGACCACGCCCACGTGCAGGTCCGGCACCTGCACGCCGCGCTCAAGGTTCAACTGCAGGATCTGCGCAAACGGCACGCTGCGGCGGAAGGCTGCGTCCGACGGGTACCAGCGATCGATCAGGATGATGCTGCCGGCCGGTTGCCGGGGCAGCACGTTTCGGGAAATCCAGGCACGGCTGTCGGCAAAGCGTTGGCAAACCTCATGCTCCAGCGCCTGGCAAGGGTTGCGGGCAAGCCTGTTGACCAAGGCCATGGTATCGCCGCGGTAGGGATCGTTGTTTCTCTCGCACAGGCGGACCACCTTGTGCCCGCCCAGCCTGAGGGCTTGCGTAACGGCCTCCAGCAAGGTGGTCTTGCCGGTGCCTTTAGGGCCATCGAGAGAAACAAACAGCGGACGGTTCATCGTTCAAAACCCATAAGCGCAAGCGCGGGATGAGAGCATTGATCACACCCCGCTTCAAGCGCTTTCCCTCAAGGAGTACATTTGTACCCCACCCGGGACAGGCGGCCCGTTCGCTAGCGCGCGGGTGCCGCCCCCGTCAGGCGTTTTACCCACGCCGATGGCACGCAACAGGATGTAACACCGCGAGCACCGCTGCGGGTCACCAACTCGGATGCACTGGTGGCGCCGTTGCTGGCAGGTGTCGCGCTTGCCGAACTGCCAGAGTTCATTGCGGCGCACTACCTGGCCGATGGCCGCCTGGAACGGGTATTGCCGGCATGGAGCATGACCCAGGGCGGCCTGTATTTCGTCACCCCTTCGGCGCGGAGTCGGCCACGCAAGGTACAGGCATTGGCCGATTTCTTTGTCGAGCGGTTGTCTGCCGCCGCCTGGCGGGGCCCTCGGGCTGAGGGCTGAGCGCAGCTATCTGCGGGTGTAATGATTGGGGCCACCCTGCAGGCAGCCCCAAAGCGTCAGCTGGAGACTCAGGGCCGCATTGCGCTGGCCCTTACACGGCGCCAGGACGCGCCCACCGAGGTGGGCTGCCCAGGCTCAGACCGCCAGCGCGCGCTCACGCAGCTCGCTGTTGAGGATGCGGTCGTTTTCGCTGTAGTCGACCGGGCAGTCGATCACGTGCACGCCTGGGGTCTTGATGCAGTGCTCCAGCAGCGGCAGCAGGCCGTCGGCGCT